>JAYTRP010000505.1:0-3726 GCA_043746145.1 Hyphomicrobiales bacterium
GGTCGTCCACATTCGGCTGCGGCTCCACAGAATCAGGCAAACTCCTCTGAATCACATCTCACTCATCCGATTCAACATGTTTCCGGACCGACACTTAGAACGCCGTTGCGCGTCGTAGGGCGGCGGCAGTCATCGCCGTGACGCGGCCATCAGCATGTCGGCGCGGGAATAGAACGCCCCGCCCGCGTCGAACGAAAGACCTTCAAGAGTTCGAACACTTTGCAAAGCAGCGCTTGACGCCGCACGTCGTCAATAAACAGCCTGGGTTCGATGTTCTGGCTTACTGACTTCAACAAAGAGCTAAACGAAGAACCAATCAAACTCGTGATGTGAGCATGGATCCCCGGGTTCGGCCGTAGATATGCCGAGCCGGCGCGAGGCAGACCAGAGATAAAGTGGTAGGTAGGCATGATCGCAAGAAAACTCGGGGCATGCTGAAATTGGGAAGAACTGCAGCAATCCTCCGTGATTTACATACGCCGGTAATCAGCAAAGCGCAAATGTGTAAAATGCATCGCGCGACTGGCGCCCGCATACACAGTCTTCGCAAACGACCTGACTTAAGGTTCCGCGTGGATGGCCAGGACGAGCCCCAAAAGCGCTAACCCGACCTGCTTGCAACAGGGCCTGATTGAGTCTCGGTCGCCTCGCGCTGCGCAACAACCCTGGCAAATAAACTATCGGCCGCGAATGGCGTCTGGAAAAGCCGAAGCCCGGTTGCGTCCCGGATCGCATTGCCCAAAGCGGCGGCTATAGGATTATAGGGGCTCTCGCTCATCGATTTAGCGCCGAGCGGCCCGACGCTGTCGTAGGTGTCGGCGAAGTACACTTCCGTGCGGGGCACGTCGGCGAAGGTTGGGATGTGATAGCCGCGAAACACGGGGTTTGAGACCCTGCCCTGATCGTCGATCCGCACCTCCTCGTAGAGCGCGGCGCCGATCGCCTGAGCAACGCCGCCCTCCACCTGACCGCGACACTGCATCGGGTTTATGACCGTCCCTGCATCGGCGGCGTGAATGCTACGTAGGATACGGATGATTCCGTAGCGACGATGCACCGCAACTTCGAAAGCCTGGACGTTGAAGGCGACCGACCTCGGCGTGCCTTTGGCCCGGCCATCCGCCTCGAGATTGATCTTCGCCTCGCGAGCCGACGACGCCAGTTCGGACAGGCTGATCCGCCGCCCACCCGCCAGCACATGGCCGTCCTCCAAGTTGCAGCTTTCGCTAGTCACATCGAAATGTTGGGCTGCGAAGGCTAGAATAGCATAGGCTAGATTGGTCGCAGCGGCGTGAGTCGCAGCGCCAGCCACCACCGTTCCGGTGCTCCCATAGGCGCCCGTGTCGTGGCCGATATGGTCGGTGTCGGATTGGCGAATGCGGATCTTCGATACGCCGGCGCCCAGCGCCGCGGCGGCGATCTGTCCGTGCACGGTGGTTGTGCCATTGCCAAATTCGGCCGTGCCCACCGCCAAGTCATAGGTTCCGTCCTCGGCAAGGCGAATAGTGCAATCGGCAAAATGTCCGCGCGGCGGGATCGTGTCAATCATCGAAGCCGCCACGCCGCGGCCGACGAGCCAGTCGTCGCCGAGCACCGCACGCTGCGTTCTGTCCAACGCCGCTTCCACTTGGGCGAGGTTCTGGTCCAGCCCGTAGCTACCGTAGACGACATCATGCGCGCCGTCGGCATAGGATGCCATCAGGTCGCCCGGCTTCACTACGTTAAGACGCCGGAAGGCGAATGGATCCATGCCGCACAAGCGCGCGACCTCATCGATGGCCGATTCGATGGCGAAGTTCGCCTGGCTGAGGCCATAGCCCCGGAAGGCGCCGCTCGGCAGCGTGTTGGTGTAGACCACCGATGCATCGACCCGCTTGTTGGGGCAGCGGTAAAGCGCGACAGACTCGCCCACGGCGTGGAACATCGTCCCGGGCCCATGATTGCCATAAGCGCCGGTGTTGGACAGCAGCTTCATCGAGATCGCGGTGAGCCGCCCGTCTTTGCGCGCGCCGATCTTCATCGTGATCCGCATGGGGTGGCGGGTCGTGGTCCCCACGAATTGCTCCTCGCGCGTCATCTCGAGCTTCACCGGCCGGCCGGTTTTCAGCACCGCAAGCGCCACCACGTCCTCGGTCAACATTTCCTGCTTGCCGCCAAAGCCGCCGCCGACCCGCTCGCTGAACACCCGCACTTTGTCGCGCGGCAGATCGAAGAGGTCACACAGCGCAACGCGGACGAGGAAAGGAACCTGCGTGCTGGTCCGAAGCGTCAGGCGACCGGCCTCGTCGAGCCAACCGATCGAGCCATGCGTCTCCAGCGCGGCATGCTGTACCCGCTGACTCACGTAGACGCCTTCATGGATCACGTTGGCTTCGGCGAAACCCGCCTCGATGCTTCCAACCTCGCCACTCACCTCCGCCACGATGTTGCGCTGCGGGTGGGCGATGCCGCTGGCTTCGAGTTTGTCGTGAACGATGTGCGCGCCCGGCCGCGTCGCCTCCTCGGGATCGAACACCGCCGGCAAAAGCTCGTACTCGACCACGAGCAGATCACGTCCAGCCTCGGCCGCAGCCTCGGTCTCTCCCAAGACGACCGCGACCCGCTGTCCCGCGAAGCGTACGATCGAATCGAGCACCATCGTATCCCGGGGATCATCGGTCGACGATTCGTGCCGCCCGGTCGAGAACAGCTTTTGCGGCGCATCGCGATGCGTCAGGACGGCGACGACACCCGGCGCGGCGAGGGCTGCGCTCGCATCGATAGCGGCGATGCGCGCCGAGGCGTGCGGCGAGCGCAAGATCTTCATGTGCAGCAGGCCGTCGACCGCGACGTCCATGGTGTAGCAGACCCGTCCTGTGACGATGCCCGCCCCGGCGGGAGCCGCCAGATTGCGGCCGATCGCCTTGCCAGGCGCGACCGTTTCGACATGTCGCACGCCTTCGACGGCGTCCGCTATCGCGTGATAGCCCGTGCAACGACACAGATTTCCCTTGAGCGCCGCTGGCAGATCCCTGCGCTGCGCTTGGTTGAAGCAGGCCGCGGTCATCACCATGCCAGCCGTGCAGAAGCCGCACTGATAACCTTGCGCGTCGAGGAAGGCCTGCTGCATCGGATGCAACCCGTCGGCGCCCGCGAGCCCCTCGATCGTCGTCACGCTGCGTCCTTGGGCTCGAAACGCGGGCACGAGACAGCTATGGACGGGCCGCCCGTCGAGATGCACCGTGCAGGCGCCGCAATCGCCGGCGTCACAGCCCTTTTTGACGCCGAAGTTGCCGAGTTCGCGCAGGAAAGTGCGGAGGCATTGGCCGGGACGAGGCTGGGCCTCAACCGCGGCTCCATTGATCGTGATCGTCATGCGTGACCGTCCGCCAATTCAGCCCGGATTTCTTCCGCGAATTCGTGCGTCATATGGCGCCGCCAATCCGGGCGCCCGTGAATATCGTCAAAATACAGCGCGGGCGAGATCGCCGCCTCGATGCGCGCCCGAAGCGCCGCCGCGGACGGCTTTTCCTCAAAGGCGAGCCTGATCGGGCGCCGGGTGGACGCCGTGATGGTCAATAAAAACCGGCCGTCGGCGGCGAGCGTCCCGATCAGCAGCGCCCCGGAGCGCCCCAGCGGCGTGAGCGACACCTGTCGAAAGGCGAAGCGCCGGCTCAGCGTTTCGGCTGGCAAGTCGATGCTGCGCAGCAGTTCGCCCGGCTTGAGCGCGTTCGCCTGCGGCCCCGT
>JAYTRP010000506.1:0-3718 GCA_043746145.1 Hyphomicrobiales bacterium
CGGCGCACGATCTCCGCGCCGAACCCCGAAGCGCCGCCCGTCACCAGCGCGACTTTGTCATTTAGACGCATTTGTTCCTCCCTTTGCTTCAGCAGCTTAACCGCCCGACGAAAGCGGCGAAAGAGCGCCGGATCGCCGCCTCGTCGAGACCTTTGACGATGAATACGATACGCGTGCGCCGATCCGCCGAGGGCCAGCGCGGCAAATGCCGGGGCGTATGCACGAGCTGCTGCACGGCGTGCAGCGCCACCGGCGCGTCTTCCCCTTCGATGGCGAGGATGCCTTTGATCCGCAGCACCGACGCGCCATGCCGATTGAGCAGCATCGACAGCCACAGGCCGAAGGCGTGCCAATCCAGGGAAACGTCGAAGGTTAGCGCGAAGGCGCGCACGTCGTCCGCGTGTACGGGCGCATCCACAGCCTCGGCGCGAAACCAGCTTGCGACCTCGCGCGTCGCGTTATCGTCGAGCAGGGCGTCGATGTCGAGCGTGGCGGCATAGTGGATCGGCGCGGCGGGGTTGAGCCGCGCAAGACGCGCCACCAGGTCATCAGCGCTCGCCAGATCCGTTTTGGTGACGACGAGACGATCCGCGACGGCCGCCTGCTTCACCGATTCAGGCTGCAAGTCCAGTTGCGCCGCGCCATTGACCGCATCCACCGTCGTCACGACCAGGCCGACGCGGTAATGGCGGCGCAATTGCGGTTCGGCCGCTATGGTGGTGAGGATCGGCGTGGGATCGGCGAGCCCGCTGCTCTCGATGATCAGTCGCCGATAGGGCGGGATCACCCCGCGCTCGCGCCGCCCGTGCAGCGTTTTGATGGCGTCGGCGAGGTCGCCGCGCACCGTGCAGCACAAACAGCCCGACGACAGCAGCACCGCGTCATCGTCGATGCGCTCCAGCAATTCGTGATCGAGGCCGATCTCGCCAAATTCGTTGATCAGCACTGCCGTATGGGCGAGCGCGGGCGAGTTCAGCAACCGGCGCAGCAGCGTCGTTTTGCCCGAACCCAGAAACCCCGTCAGCAGATGGACCGGGGTGAAGGGGGACGCCTCAACCATGCTCGCGTTTGTCCATCGTCGCCGGGTCGAGCGGATCGAGCGCGCGCCCTGCAAGCCGCTCGGCGGTCGGCCACAAGGCGGCGAGGTCGGCGAACATTTCGGACTTGCCTGTTTGGGAGCGCAGAATGTAGGAATCGGCCTGCCAGTCTTCCAGCGCAAGGCCATAGAAGCGCAGGATCCGGTTCGCCGCGCTTATACGTCGCGCGCGCTCACGACGTCGCGACGCGGGATCGACGTAGCGCAGATAGACGCCGGCGCGGGGTTCCGGCTCCGTCCAGTGATCCTGGCCGCCGAGGGTTCCACAAAGCGCACACATGTTTCCTCGGATAGAAGGTTATAGGCTCGTCCGATATTCGTTGCGCCAGAGCATGAGGTCCAAACCTAGCCCTCGCCGCTCGTCCGCTCGGGGCCGCGGCATGTTTCTGACGCCGACCGTGCTTCTCACGAAATCCTCGGGGGACGCAATTCGCGGCGCTATCGCCGTCGGTCAACCGACGCGGCTTGGCGCCCAACAATTTATGTCGCGAGCGACATTCATCCCATGCCGCCAATTTGTCCATCCGTATAGTGAAATGCACGTTTGCCTCGCAGGCTGCTCATGAAGTCGCATTCTTCTGAAACGCCCGCGAATTCGGTTGCGTAGATTTGGCATTTTTGCTTTGCTCCGCCTCGCGGGGCGCGAGGTGCGCAAATGGGTGTTTGCGGCGAAATATCCGTCAAGCCTTCAAACAGAGAGCGAAGCCTTTTGAATGAAGAGCAAAGCCTTTCGGATGGAAGCGTGGCCCTTCAGATGGGAAGCGAAGCCTTGCGGATAGAGAGCGAGGCTTTCGAACGGATGGCGGAGCCGGCGAACTGATGGCGCAAGCCCCGATTTTGCGCGTGGACGCGCTCACCAAGCGGTTCGGTGAGCGGGTCGCTCTTAACGACGTGTCTTTTTCGGTAAGCGCGGGGGAATATGTCTCGTTGCTCGGCCCCAGCGGCGCGGGCAAGACCGTGTTGCTTCGCGCCATTGCGGGCTTCGAGCATCCGGAGGAAGGTCGGGTTTATCTGGAAGGCCGCGACGCCTCCCATATTCCCGCGCATTTGCGCGGCGTCGGGTTCGTTTTCCAGAATTTCGCGCTGTTTCCTCATCTCACCGTGTTCGACAATGTCGCTTTCGGCCTGCGCAACGGCGCGCGTCGCCAGCCCGAGCGCGAAGCGCGAGCGCGCACGCAGGACATGCTCGATCTTGTCGGCCTCAAGGGACTGGAGGGGCGCGGCGTGCATCAGATTTCCGGCGGCCAGCGCCAGCGCGTCGCGCTCGCGCGCACTTTGGTCACCCAGCCCAAACTCGTGCTGCTCGACGAGCCGCTCGGCGCGCTCGACGCCAATCTGCGGCTGCGCATGCGCGGCGAATTGCGCCGCATCCGCGAGCAGCTCGGCATCCCGTTTCTGCATGTCACCGGCAGCGAGGCGGAGGCGCTGGCGATGGGCGACCGGCTGATCGTGCTGGATGCGGGTCATGTGGGCCAATATGGGCCGCCCGCCGAGGTTTACGAGAGCCCGGCGAGCCCCAACGTGGCGCGGTTCCTCAATTGCTACAATCTGTTCGACGGCACGCTGGAAGGCGACGCCTTCGTCACGCCCTATGGCCGGTTCCCTTTCGCGCGTCGCATGCCTTCTTCGAAATCGGCCTATGCGGTGCGTTACGACCGCCTCAGCGCCGCCGTGGAGGGCGAGGGTCTATCGGCGCAATATCTCGCCAGCGAATATCTGGGATCGGCGGTGGTGCATTTCTTTTCCGCGCCCGACGGGAAGTTGGTTGAGGTCGAGCGCCATCTCAGCAACGGCCCGCCCGGCGAGTTCGAGCCGGGCCGCACCTATCGGCTGAGTTGGAGGCGCGAGGATGCGATCGCTTATGGTTGAGTGCGTGAAATGACGACGACGGAAATCGTAGCCCCGCTGGAGAAGGGCGAAAGCGTGCGCAGGGGCGAGGCGGGCGCCGCTTACCTGCTGGTTGCCCCCGCCGTCGTCTGGATGACCTTGTTTCTGGTCGTGCCGATGGCGATGATCGTCTATGTTTCGTTCTGGACACAGACAACGTTCACGATCCAACCGATTATGACCTTGGCGAGCTGGAAGACATTTTTTGCTTCCGACACTTACCTGACTTCGCTGTGGACGACATTGCGCATCTGGCTCACCGTGCTGGTCGCCACTTTCGTCGTCGGCTATCCGACTGCGCTTTATGTTGGGCTGTTCGTGAAGAACAAGACGCTGCAAACGGCGCTGCTGGTTTTGTGCGTCATCCCGTTCTGGACGTCGTTCCTGATCCGCGTATTGGCCTGGCGCCCGATGCTGGGCAAGGAAGGCGCGATCAACATCTTGCTGATCAAAGCACACATCATCCAGCAACCCATCGAGGCGTTGCTGTTCACCGATCTCTCCGTCGTCATCGGCATGACGCAGATCTACGTCGTGTTCATGGTCGGTCCCATCGCATTCATGCTGGGGCGCATCGATCCCAACATCATCGAGGCCGCGCGGGATCTGGGCGCGAGCTTCTGGCGCATCCTGCGCAAGATCATCTTTCCGCTAAGCTTGCCGGGCGTGGTCGTCGGCGCGATCTTCGTCAGCGTGATGGTGCTGGGGGAGTTCGCCACCAGCGCTGCATTATCG
>JAYTRP010000507.1:0-3712 GCA_043746145.1 Hyphomicrobiales bacterium
TGGATCGACAATGCTATCCCGGTGATGATCTTCATCGCGGCGCTCGTCTATTTTGAGATCGCCATGCCCGAGTTCCTCTCGGTGGCGGGCATGTCGGACATTGCGCGGGTTTTCGGTGAGTATCTGTTCATCTCGGTTGGCATGACCTTCGTGATGATGGCGGGCGGCATCGACCTCAGCATCGGCTCGAATTTCGCGCTCTGCAATTTGGCGGCGTTGGCGCTGATCAACTATGCGCAACTACCGCTTCCTGTCGGAATAGTCGCGACGATGGTGGTCGGCGGGCTCGTCGGGCTCGTGAACGGGGTGCTGATCGGCTATCTCCGGCTGCGGGCGTTCCTGACGACGCTGGTGATGCTGATCATTGTCCGTGCGGTCGTCGACATGCTGCTGCTCAACTACGCATCGACGATCACGCGCGGTTTCAACCCTTCTGACGCCTGGACGTTTATGGCCGAGGGTTCGCTGCTCGGCTTTCCCGCCAGTCTCGTGTTCTCCGCCATTGTCGCGGTAGCCGCTCACGTCGTGCTCACGCGCGTGCGCTTTGGTTGGCATGTCATGTCGGTCGGCGGCTCGCGCCGCTCGGCCTACAATGCAGGGATCAAGGTTCGCGCGGTCGTGTGCACGACTTACGTGCTCTCCGGCGCGCTCGTTGGGCTTGCAAGCACCTTCTATGCGGCGCGGCTGTCGAGCGCGGGCTCGGACGTCGGCATGGGGATGGAAGTGACCGTCCTCACGGCGGTCGTGCTGGGCGGCATCAGCTTAGGAGGCGGTCGCGGCTCGATCAGCAAGGCAGTGCTTGGCACACTGATCGTGCTCCTTGTGCAAAACAGCCTTATCCGCATGGGATTGCGTAGCGGCGCGAGTTCGCTGGTGCTCGGCTCGATTCTGCTGCTCGCCGTAGCGATTGACGTGCGCTGGTTGAAGAACCGGCACAAGGTGCTCGCGAGCGCTTATGTTTCGCCGACCTACTTCAAGCTTCCGCCGTTGCCGGAGACGGCTGCTGATTCGGGCTCGCGCTACGCGCTCAACGACAAGCTGCGCGGCGTCGCGGCGATCGGCCTGGGTGAGTTGGACGGGCCGGAGGATATGATCTTCGACGCGCAAGAGAACCTCTACTGCGGCAATCGGCACGGCGACGTCATTCGCTTTTTCGCGCCGGACCATGTTCGGTCCGAAGTGTTCGCGCATGTAGGCGGTCATCCCCTCGGCATGGCTTTCGACGCACAGGGCGATTTGCATGTGTGTGTCGGCGGCATGGGACTGTACAAGATCACGCCCGCGCGGGAGGTGATCAAGCTATCTGACGAAACAAACCGGACTTGGTTGTCCATCGCCGACGACTCACGCTTGCGGCTCGCCGACGATCTAGACATCGCTCCCGACGGCCGCGTGTTCTTTAGTGAAGCGACGGTGCGTTATGAGATGTATGATTGGATGGTCGACGCGCTCGAAGCGCGCGGCAATGGGCGCATCATCTGCTACGACCCGCGCAGCGGCCGTTCGCGCACGGTGATTCCAAATTTGCAATTGCCAAACGGAATCTGCGTCGAGGCAGGCGGGCAGTCGCTGCTTTACGCGGAAACCTGGGGCTGCCGCATCACGCGCTACTGGTTCGACGGCCCGGACAAAGGCAAGCGGACGACGATCATCGACAACCTGCCGGGCTATCCCGACAACATCAACCGCGCGTCCGACGGGAACTACTGGTGCGCGTTGTGCGGCATGCGCTCGCCGGTTTTTGATCTCGCGCTACGCATGCCGCAGTTTCGCAAGCGTATGGTCTACAAGCTCGCGCGCGACGAATGGCTGTATCCCAATATGAACACCGGCTGCGTAATCAAATTCGACGCGTCCGGCGCCATCCTCGATGTCCTCTGGGACCTTGGCGGCGAAGCGCATCCGATGATCACCTCTATTCGTGAGCATCGCGGTTATCTCTATCTCGGCGGCATTTACAATAACCGCATCGGCAAGTTCAAAATTGCTGACGCTGATCCGAATTGGACATCGCTCGAGTCTTATTGGGGAGTGAAGACTTGATCGGCGCCGCGCGACGATGGTTGGACCAGTTCCGAGGCGGTGGCGACGCAGCGGTTACGGTGCCGCCGATGGATGGGGCGCTTCGCCCCAACCAATTGTTGGAACAGGCGCCTGTGGTGCTGAGCATCGACGCCCCCGATAATATAGTGTCGCAGGGCGGACAAGTTTTCTTCTCGAGCGGCGCGACTGTGCTGAGCCTTGATTTGGTGAGCTGCGCTGCCACCTCCAGGCGGGTGTTCGAGTCAACCGTCAGCGCGCTGGCTTTATCGCCGGTGGGGGATCTGGCCGTTGGCCTAGACAATGGCCGCATCGTCGTTCAGCGCGTCAACGGCGCCGAGCAGACGATAGACGAGGTGGAGGGGCGGCGCCTTGTTTGTGTGACGGGTTTGTTGTTCCTGCCCTCCGGCGAACTCGCTATCGCGCAGGGGTCGGCTAATTTGCCGCCGGGCGAATGGAAGCGCGATTTGATGGACCGCGGTGCGACCGGCGCGGTCTGGCGGCTTGACCTTGGGTCCGGCAAGGCCACGCGGCTCGCAGATCGCTTGGCGTGGCCCTACGGTCTTATCAACTCGGCGGATGGCGCGCTAGTGGCGACCGAGAGTTGGCGCCATCGCGTGATTGCGTTGAGCGAACGTGGCTCCGTGCGCCCGTTGCTGGAGGACTTGCCGGGCTATCCCGGCCGTATGGCGCCGGCGGGGGGCGGTGGTTATTGGCTGGCCGTGTTTGCGCCGCGCAGTCAGTTGATTGAGTTCGTGCAGCGCGAGCCGGCTTTTCGGCGCGCCATGATGGCGGAAATCGCCTCGGAACATTGGGCGGCGCCGACGCTCTCGGCCGCCTCGACCTTTCTGGAGCCGCTGCAGGGCGGCGCGCAGAAGCATCTCGGCATGTTGAAGCCGTGGGCGCCCTCGCGCTCGTATGGTCTCGTCGTGCGGTTGGACGCGGAGTTTCAGCCGGTTGCGAGCTATCACAGTCGCGCCGACGGCAGACGGCATGGAATTGTCAGTTGCGCCGAGGCTGGCGGACGCTTGCTTGCGGCCAGCAAGGGTGGCGGAGTCATCGTCGCGATCGACGCGCGACAGGGGAAGGGTTGAGGCCATGCAGCCCATCGTCGAAATGCGCAATGTCACCAAGGAATATCGTGGCGTGCCTGCGGTTCGCGATGTGAGCTTCACGCTCGCCCCGGGCGAGATTCATGCCATTCTCGGCGAGAATGGGGCGGGCAAGTCGACACTCACCAAGATGATGTGCGGGGTGACGCCGATCACGCGTGGCGAAATGTTGCTCGACGGCGAGCCCGCGGCTTTCGCGTCGCCAGCCGAGGCGCTGCGACGCGGCATCACGATGGTGTTTCAGGAAACGAGTCTTGTGCCGTCGATGTCGGTCGCACAGAACCTGTACCTCGGCGACGAAAAGCTGTTCAACCGTATCCGCGGCCTCAACATTGCGGCGCAAACGTTTCTTCAATCGCTCAACTTCAACGTCAACCCGACTGCGATTGTCTCCTCGCTCGGCGCTGCGCATAAGCAGATGGTGGAGATCGCACGCGCTGTGCGCAAGAAAGTCCGGGTGATCATTTTCGACGAGCCGACGGCGGCCCTGACGCCCGAGGAGAAGCGGCACTTCTTTTCACTGGTCGCAAGGTTGAAGACCAGCGGCGTCGCGATCGTCT
>JAYTRP010000508.1:0-3705 GCA_043746145.1 Hyphomicrobiales bacterium
TCGTCACCCCATTGGGCGCCGACAACAACCACATTCGCCATCGCCGCGAACTCCGCTCCGGCAAAAACAAAACCCCGGCTCCGCCACAATGGCTGACCGGGGCTCATTGCTCCGATGCCCTACGCGAAACGGTCCAGCGAGTAAAGTCCGGGGACTCTCAAACGCGTGGTCGGTCGCAAAATAGCAACCGATGAGCCTTGGAAGCGTCGCTATCCACGCCATATCTTGAGGCGGCGACTTTACGTCCCCAAAGGAGACTCGCATGACCCCCGACGAACGCCAGATGCTCGCTGACCTGTTCGAGCGCATCCGCTCGACGGCGACCAGCGCCCGCGATTCGCAAGCGGAAGCCTTTATTAACGACTCCGTCCGCTCGCAGCCGTACTCGCCTTACGTCCTCGCGCAAACCGTGCTGGTGCAACAGCAGGCCCTCGAAGGGGCGGCCAAACGCATCGCAGAACTCGAGTCGCATGCGCAAGCGCCCGCACAGGAAACCAGCTTTCTCGGCAGCCTCGGTCGCAGCTTGTTCGGGGGGCCGCAGTCTTCGCAGCCCACCCCGTCGCAGGCGCGCCCGGGTTCTTATGACGCTTCCAGCTATCAGCGATCAGCGGGTCCGAGTTATGCGCCCCAGCAGCCGCAGCAGGGGTACCCGCAGCAAGGGCAGGGTTATCCTCAGCAAGCCGCAGGTCCTTGGGGCGCTCCAGGCGCGCCTGCGGGCGGCGGATTCATGTCCGGCGCGCTGCGAACCGCGACGGGAGTGGCCGGCGGCTTACTCGTCGGAAACGCTCTCGAGAACATGCTCGGTGGGCGCGGCGGCATGTTTGGCGGCGGCGGCGGAGGAGGTCTATTCGGCGGCGGCGCTGGCGCTGCACCGCAAGAGACGATCAACAACTTTTACGGCTCTGATCAGGCCGGGCAGCATGCGCAAGACGTGCTGCAGGACCAAGATCAGGATCAGGACGACGCACAGGACGCCAGCGATAACGGCGGCTATGATTCCGGCGGCGGGTCGGACGACAGCATTTGATCTGCATAAAGTGGGCGGGCGAAATGCCCGCCTGCCTTACATGACGATGACCTTCGTTCCCACCGACACGCGGTTGTAGAGGTCGATAACGTCCTCGTTCATCATCCGGATACAGCCCGACGAGAGGTTTAGCCCAATCGTCGAGGGCTCATTGGTGCCGTGAATTCTGTACATCGACGAGCCGAGATAAAGCGCCCGGGCGCCAAGCGGGTTTTCCGGCCCACCATCCATATGCGCCGGCAGATCAGGTCGACGCAGCATCATCTCCGGTGGCGGCGTCCAGCCGGGCCATTCCGCTTTGCGCGATATGTGCTTCACGCCGGCCCATTCGAAGCCCGGCCGGCCCACGCCGACGCCATATCGCAACGCCTTCCCGTCGGGCTCGACGAGGTAGAGAAATTTGTCCGGCGTATCGATCACAACGGCGCCGGGGGATTCCTGTGTAGAATAGTTGACCTCCTGCCGCCTATATTGCGGATCGGGCTCGGCGCTGACTACCCCCGGAGAGGCTGGCGATAGCGCGGCATAGCCGGATGGCGACGCCACTCCCCCGATCGAGGCGGCTCGCGTCGGCGCATAGTTTTGATAAGTCGGCGCGTAATGCGCCGGCGCCGCCGGCCGCGGTGCGGTGTAGGTGGCCGGTTCGCCGGAAACGCCGGTCGCGAGGAACTGAAGGAAGCCTCCCCCCAGCCCCGAAGCGCTGGCGATTCTCCGCTGCGGCCGCGCTCGCTCACTCGCGGCGTCGGCCTGATTGGGGTGGCCGCCAGCTATGACTAAATTATCTGGCGCCGCCGCAATCGCGTGACCGCAGCCCCAGACAAGACTCATAACGATTGCGCTACTGGCGAAAACGCGCCGCATGTCCACGCTCCTATGCTCGGCCACATATCGACTGCTGTTCGTCACGAGGCTCTGAGTAGAATATCGCGAAGCCTCGAATTCGCGAGCGTATTTGGCCCAGATGGTTGGCGCGCGGTAACGAGACGAGGTTAAGACTCGGTATCCGTAAAGGCGCCCGGCGAGCGGCCGGACGCCTTTCCATTCAGCGGATTGTCCTCGTCCCAGCCGTAGCGCATCGTCTCGAAACGCATCGCCCGCGTGTCGATCATCAGCAGCTTGCCGACCAGCCCCTCGTCGCCGTCGCCAAACCCGCCAACGATCTCACGAATCACTTCCAGCGCCATAAGCGAACCAAGCAGGCCGCCGAGCGCGCCGAGCACACCCGCCTCGGCGCAGGTCGGAATCGAGCCCGGCGGCGGCGCCTCGGGGAACAGGCACCGATAGGTTGGACTGGGGTCGCCATCGCCGCGTTTCGCGTGCGGTTTCAGCGTCGTCAACGTGCCGTCGAATTCGCCGATCGCAGCGGTCACCAGCGTTCTGCGTTCGTAGAAGCAGGCGTCGGACACGGCATATCGGGTGGCGAAATTGTCGGAGCCGTCGAGCGTCAGATGGTAGCCCGCAACCAGCGCGCGGGCGTTGGATTCATCGAGCTTGATCGCTAATTTCTCGATTCGGACGTGCGGGTTGATCCTCTCCAGAGCATCGGCGGCACTGTCGACTTTCGGGCGACCCACGTCCGCCGTTCCGTGCAGGATCTGGCGGTGCAGGTTGGAGAGCTCGACCTGGTCGTCATCGACGATTCCAATCGTTCCGACTCCGGCGGCGGCGAGATATTGCAAAGCCGGCGAGCCGAGGCCCCCCGCGCCGATCGCCAGCACCCGCGCCGCCTTGAGCTTGTTCTGGCCGGGGCCACCGACCCCGCGCAGAATGATCTGCCGGGAATAGCGTTCAACTTCCTCAGAGGTGAGTTTCATGGCGACTCGGCTATTCCCTCGCCTGCCACTCTATCCACTGCCCGTGAAAACTCGCCAGCGCCAGAACTTCGTCGACCGGCCCGTCGGGCCACAGCGAGAGGCGAAGAACGGCGCCGCGCGTCTCTTCGGGCTCGGCTTCCAGCCGAAGCCAAGCGAACGGGGCCGCTTTCGTCGCACGCGCGCCGGCGTCCGCGATCGCAGCGCGTATGGTCGCCCGAGTTTCGCTTGGCGGATATTGCCAAAAGATCGTATGCGCGAGCACCAGCGCGCCTTCCGACGCGCCCGCAGCAAGCTCGCGTTGCACAAAACGCGCGGCGTCGATCGCCTCGACGCGCACTTGCTCCGATGCGGCGAGTTCCAACGCCGCCTCGGCCCGCGCCAAGCGATCGAGCTGGTCGGGCCAGATGTAGGCGAGCATACGCCCGCAAGCGGCGGAATCGCTGGGGTCGATAGGGCGAATATCGCAGCCACGCCGTTCCGTGACCGCGAGTCCCCCAGCCCAATGCGGCGTCGCGCCGCGCCACTCGCAGGGTATCCGGACTTTCGATTGCGGCAGTCCCCAGGCGAACGCGCCGAAGTCATAGGCATAGCGATCGAACCAAAGGTTCAATCCCGCGCTGGCGCCAATCTCGCGAATCGACAGCGGCATTCCCGTGCGATCCGCGATGCGCAAATACCCCGGAAGCAGGATTGCCGACCTGGCGACCTCGTTGGTCTGCGGCGCGCTTTCGAGAAAGCTGGTCAACGCAGGGTCCAGATCGCGGATCGCCGTTTCGGCGCCCCGCCACAACTCATCAGGAGACGGTAGGGGATTTGGCGGATAGAGCGGCGCCAACGCTGCGTGACCGGCGCGCGCAAAAAAGT
>JAYTRP010000509.1:0-3705 GCA_043746145.1 Hyphomicrobiales bacterium
CCATTCAGACAAAGGCCGCCTCGCGTTTTGCTGTCGCCAGCCAGCCGCAAGCCGTTTCCCTGTAAGGGCCCTTACATGGCGTCCCATTTCTCGTGTATATTTGGATTCTGATGCGGACGTCGGCAAACCTCGAGTCGATGCGCGGAAGGGGGTAATTTGGAATATCTTTGGTTAAAAGCGTTGCACGCCGCCGTGGTCATCGTCTTCATAGGCGGTTTGCTGGCGGTCTCATTGACGTTGAGAGCTTTACCTACGCCACGTGAGGAGTTGCGCACGCGATCGCTGCAGGATTTACGCCAGTGGGACCTGTTCGTAACACTTCCTGCGCTTCTGCTGGTCTGGATCTTCGGCATTGTCATGGCCGTACAGGCCGATCTCTTCAAGGCGCCGTGGCTCTCGATCAAGCTGTTGATCGTGCTCGTGATCTCAGGGCTGCATGGAATGCTTTCCGGCGCCCTGCGTCGTCTCATCAACGATCCCAAGCGGCCCGTGCCAGGCTATATCGCCCAAGTCCCCGCGGGAATCGTGATCGCGGTCCTGATCATCGCGATCCTAGCAGTCGTAAAGCCGTTCACGAACTAACAAGCACAGCACGAGCGCGGATTTCTAAGGAAGCCTTCACTCTTCCTCGTCGCCGCTAAAAATGGCGGCGAAGCGCTTTCGCAGGCCCTGCCCAATCCCCTTGACGCCCATGCTAGCAGACGCTGCGTCGACAACACGCATTGCCGCTAGCGGGGTCGTGAGCCAGCCGCTGTCATTGTGACGGTCGAGCCAATCGACCAGCCCACCGGGAAAGGCGAGTACGGCGAGCGCGAGAACGAGATAAATCACGAGAATGCGCTGCACCGCCGTCGCCATGCCGCGCCCCTTAAAACTGGAAATAGATGAACGGTGCGGATGCTGACGGCGCCATGACAATGATCGCGTAAAGCATGACGAAGGCAAACGCTGCCTGTGCGAATTCGCCGCGCTCGTCGAGCCAGCCGCCGAGCGTAACGCGCGTCGTCGGCGGTACGATCTGGGTGAGCGCACCGGCGGCGATCAATGCCCAGACAATGCCGGGCATCGTGTTCGCCGCGCCATTGTCGGTCCAAATTCCGCCGAGATAACTCGTCGCGGAGTCAAGCGAGGGCGAGCGGAAGAAAAGCCAAGCGAAACAGACAAACTGAAACGTAATAAACCAGTCGACCACGCGGGCGACGGGCCCCCTGCCCCAGGCCGCATAGGCATCGGTGCGCCGCCATGCGTTGTCGAGGACCAGCGCCGCCCCGTGTAGCGCGCCCCAGATCAAAAATGTCCAGTTTGCGCCGTGCCAGAGGCCACCGAGCAGCATGGTGAGAATCAGATTGCGTGAAGTCATCAGCCGGCCGAGCCGGTTGCCGCCCAGCGGAATATAAAGATAATCGCGCAGCCAGTTCGACAGCGTGATGTGCCAACGCCGCCAAAAATCGCCAATACCCAGCGCGCGGTAGGGCTGATTAAAATTCTGCGGAAAACGATAGCCGAGTAGCGCGGCGACGCCGATTGCGATGTCGGTATAGGCGGAAAAGTCGGCGTAGATCTGGATTGCGTACGCATAGACCGCCATTACGAGATCGAAGCGCGAAAATTGGGTCGGGTCGGTGAAAACCGGATCGACGAAACGCACCGCGAGATAATTTGCGATCACCATCTTTTTGAACAAGCCGCCCAGGATCAGCAGCATGTTCTCGCCAAACGAGAAGTCGTCAGCGCGCCGCGGCGAGGCAAGCTGCGGCAAGAACTCGTGCGCGCGCACGATTGGCCCCGCGACCAAATGCGGGAAGAAGCTGATGTAGAGCAGGATATCGATCGGCGAACGCGAAGGCGCAATGCGGCCGCGATAAACGTCGACGATGTAGGAAATCGCGTGGAAAGTCAGAAATGAAATCGCCACCGGGAGAGTCACATTGACAAAGGCGATCGACGGATTGAGGCCGAGACTATGCGCGAACGTCAGAAGCTGGGCGATGAAAAAGTCGAGATATTTGAAATAGCCGAGGATGCCCAGGTCGAGCGCGACGCCGACAGCGAGCACGCCGTAGCGGTAGCGACGGGATCGCTCCGCGTCGACATAGAGGCCGACGAGATAGCTGATCGCGCCACTAGCGAGGAGCAGCAGCAGAAACCGCCAGTTCCACGAAGCATAGAAAGCAAGACTCAACGCGAGCAGGACTAGCTTTTTGAGCTCGTTGTACGGATTGAGAAACCAGATCAGCGCCAGAGCGAGGACAAAAAAGAACGCAAAATCAATTGTTGGAAACAACATGTGTCGTCGTCTGCCGCCCTTCGATCAGCGGGATCAAAAAGTCCGCGAATCTGTCGGCGCTCTGCTTATAGCCTTCCAGAGTCATATGCACGTAATCGTGCGCCATCAGCGGCGGGTTTGCGGCGGCCCAAACCTGCGCGCCGCAAGGTTCTGGCTGAACTGACGACCAGTCCCAGAATTGAAGACCTAGCCGCTCGGCGAGTTTACGTTGCGCGTCGCGCACCGGATTCAGTTTGGGGGGCACTGGGAAGCGGCAATGGCCGCTGGCGCCCTCGACCGAAACCTGTGCGACGGGTTGCGCCGTACAGGACTGGCCGACGCCGGCGGCGTGGCACACACCCAACGGGCGTGCGGCGTCTGGCGGTCCGATCACGACGATCTTTAGGCCGGGACGCAAACTCTGCAAGCGGCGCACGATCTGCTCGTATTGCGAAACATAGTAGTTGATGTCGAGATTGTCGTTAAAGCCCTCGTTAGTGCCAAAGGCGAGCACCACGACGTCCGGCGCCATGCGACGCAGGTCGTCAGCAACGTTGCCGCTTTCGAGTTTTTGCAGCAATTGCACCGTGGCGCCGGGGAAGCCGATGCTTAGGTAGGACACGCCGTCGCCCTCGCGTCCAACCTCTACGCCCGTAACCGTGACCATGGAATCGTCGAGCGCACGCACCGCGACTTCGCGAAAACCCGATCCATGCGCTCGCACTGTCATGGTGACGCGCTCGTCGGCGCCGCCGTCGAGATTAACTTCGCCCGCTGGCGCGCCATCAAGCAAGACTTCGGCCTTGCCGCCCCCTGGCTGCTTGAGGAAGGCGACCTCGGCACGGTCGTAGGGACGCCCGCCACGAGAACGCATCGTCAGCGCCGCGCCGGCGCGATGGGAAACGGAATTGAAGCCCGAGAGATAGAACCGGTGCTTCGAGTCGGAGCGCTGCAGAGCCTCGTAGCTCCAGCCGTCAGAAGCTTCGCTGTCGAACAGGGCCGATCGTACGCCCAGATGCGGCTTTCCCGGAACGAGAAAAGCGTCGCCCCCCGTGCCAAACGTTTGTTGCAAGCGCTCTCGCACGCGGCCAGAGAAGAAATCCGCCGCGGTGTGGCTATCGCCAAGCTGAAGAATAGTCAGCCGGTGCGAGGCGAAGATGTCGGGCTCGAGTTCGCCATAGGCGGTGGTCTGCGCGCTTAACTGGGGCAGCGAGCCGGTTGCCGACGCCAGCGCTGCGAGCGCGTTGGGCGCATGCGAAGCGTGCATGGACAGCCGCTCCATGGCCGCGCGCAACTGTCTGGCGCTGTCCGACGCCCCGATGGAGGCGACCGCGTAGGATGGCGGATCGACTCGGGCCAATATTGCCGACGGCGTTGGGGCGGCGACATGGAACGTAACCGCACGATCCAAGGGTGAGGTCAGGCGCGTCGCCAGCGTC
>JAYTRP010000510.1:0-3701 GCA_043746145.1 Hyphomicrobiales bacterium
CGGTACGTGGCCCACCAGCCTACGATGTCGCTGCATTGTTGCAGGACGCGCGACTCTCTGTGCCCAGCGATTTGGAATTGAGATTGCTCGCTCTGTACAGCCGTCGGCGCGGGAATTCGGATCCGTTGTTTGATCATGACACATTCGCGGCATCTTATGCGATCATGGGAGCGCAGCGCGCTACGAAGATCCTAGGTCTATTTACACGATTGGATCGTCGTGATGGAAAGCCTCAGTACCTGAGCCTTTTGCCGCGGATAGAACAAACATTGGCGAAGAATCTTGCTCACCCCGCCCTCGAATCTTTACGGGGATGGTTCGCAGCTCACTTGCCACGCGCCTTGGGTCCAGAGTCCTTGATTGCCGAGCCCCTCATAGATGATTGAGAGGCCTCGGGCTGCTATGGTTTTCGCCGCGGGACTAGGCACGCGGATGAAGCCGATCACCGACACAATACCTAAGCCGCTGGTGGAGGTGTGGGGTCGTCCGCTGATTGATCACTGCCTGGATCGCTTCGCGGCGGAAGGCGTCGAGACCGCGGTCGTAAACGTTCATTGGTTGGCGGATCAGATAGAAGAGCATCTATCTAGCCGGACCGTGCCAAAAATAATCATCTCTGATGAGCGCGATAGGCTCTTGGATCAAGGTGGCGGTATCAGGAAAGCGCTGCCTTGGCTTGGAGGGGGCCCGTTTTTCGTCTGCAATACAGACGCTTTCTGGTTGGAGGGGCCAAGTTCAAACTTGAAGCGTCTTGCGAACGCGTTCGATCCCGCGCGTATGGACGCAATTCTCCTCGTAGCGGCTAGCGCGGGAGCTGTCGGCGTTGACTGGCCGGGCGATTTTACGATGACGCGCGATGGTAGGTTGGAAATGCGTGAACCGAGCCGCGTAGCGCCCTTCGTCTACACCGGAGTCGGGATCCTTAAACCTGAATTCTTTGAAGGCCCGGGAGAGGAAGTGTTTCGACTAGCCCCGCTCCTTTTCGCCGCGGCTACAAAGGGCAGGTTGTTCGGCGTTCGTCTCGATGGGGTCTGGCTGCACGTCGGCCGTCCTGAAGCTATCCACGAAGCCGAAATAGCGATCGCTCGATCTTTCTAGCTGACGAAATTGCTGTCACGCATCTGGCAACGACATGTTGTCGCGCAACGAGCGTAAAACTGCCCCTCACCTGGGTGTTGGGTAGGGATATGGCACATGAAATTGAGCCTCTCTGATCCTTCTGTGCACATCAAAATTGATTTCGCTGCGGGTTCTTTCGGAGGTCAACGCGTCGTCGACGTAACAGACTAGCTGAAACTTCAACGCCCAGTCGCCAAAATCACTGAACAGCACAAGCGGCGCGGGAATCGAGAGCACTTCCTCTCGTGACTTTGCCGCGCTGATCAAGAGCGTTCGCATAAGCTCAAGATCGGTTCCGAAGTCGACGTTGACCGCAATGATAATCCGCGCGACGCGGTCGGAATACATCCAGTTCTTCACCGAGCCCGTTACGAGTGTCTGGTTGGGCACGATCAGCGTTGCACGATCGAAGGTTTCTATCTCGGTCGAGCGAGCATTGATCCGTCGAACAAACCCCTGGTCTGTGCCGACCACGACCCAATCGCCAACGCGTATCCCCCGCTCCCAAAGCAGAATTAAACCGGAGACGAAATTGTTCGCGATCCCCTGAAGACCAAAACCGATACCGACGGAAAGTCCGCCGGCCACAAAGGCGAACTTCTGAGCGTCGAGGCCAAGGCGAGATCCCGCGAAAAGGATCGCTACAACCAAGCCTAAGTAGCCAAAGATGGTGCGAATTGAATTGCTCACGCCGGCGTCCAGCCGCGTTCGGGGCAAAAATCGCTCGCCCAGCCATTTTTGGCCGGTCCTCGTGGCGAGCACGCAAAGCGCGAACACGATGATCGCGGAAAAAAGCGAGGACAGCGAAATTGTGATTCCGCCGATGGTGAAACCGAAGTAGGCGGTTCGAACTGTTGCGAGAAGATCCTGACGAGGCAGACCCAGCGGGCCAACGATAGCGAGAAAGGCGGCAATGGCTGCAAGGCGAGCAAAACCCTGACCAAGCACTATAATCTGTTCGAGCGCCTCGTGCCGAAGCCCAATCGTCCCCTTCACGCGACGCCCGGCAATGGAGTCGGGGCTCAAAAGAAGCTCAGCGCCTTCCTGGATAATTGAATCCGCGAGGTAGAGGCTTGCGCATACCGCAGCGGCCCGAAAAATCAGATTTATGAGGAACGTGGAGAGAGCGATGTACCCGGTGACAGCGCACGCTAGGACGAGGAGCGACAGCGCCCATCCCAGGGCGCGCGCGGGCGCCCAAGGAGCGCGCGCTGACGATTCCGGGAAGCTGTCTAGCCGACGGAGCACCCCGGCAGCGGTAAGAGAGATAATCAACGCTGCAAGCCCGCGCGCCGCAATCGATATATTCAGAGAAGCAACAAGCTCTGCCGCCGGCTCGAATAGAGACGCCGCCGCCCACACCACAGAGGCCACAAGAACGAGGCGAAAAGCCAGGGTTGAAGTGCGATCGCTAAGCGGGAGGAGACGCCAATTGGAGGATTCTGGCCCTAACAAGCCGCGACCGAATGCATAGGCCAGCGCTATCAAGCGCAGTCCGTCGAGCGCTGCGTTGGCTTCCCCTTGTAATCGCGGATCGGAAATATCGAATGCGTCGAGCGCGTACGAGACTATGCCTAGTGCAGCTAACGGCAGTGCGGCCAGCACGAGAGTTGTCCAGACCGCGGCGAGCGCCAGGCGAAGTCGGCCCGGCGAAGCCGCATCAGTGGAATAGGCGATGACGCGTTGCGCGATCCAGCGGACTGGCAGCGCGAGCACTGCAAGGGCAGCCACCAGTCCAAGAATTTCAAATGTCGTGGCCCACGACATCCGCTGCGACAAGCCATGCAGCCAATCGGAAAAGATCGCGACGATTATCGTCAGGTCGCCTGGCGCCTCTCGCGCCAAGCTGTTCCAAAGTATCGGGCTGAAGACGCTCGCGCTCCTGACGAAGGTTTGCCGCGCGAAGAGGTTTCGTCGCGCGGCGCCAATCCTTGCAGCGCTATCATCAGCTTGCAGCAACGTAGCCCGCGCCGAGCGTAGGTCTGCATCGAGCGCGTCGAAATTCGCCTGCTCCGATTTCAGCTCTCCGCTCGCTGAATCTATCAACGGCGTTGTATCTTTGGATTTCGGCTTCAGCTCGTTTAAGCGCTTATGGGATGCGTCCAATCTCGGCGTGAGCTCGGAAATTACGGATTGAATCTGTGTAGCCAGCGGGTCGTTCTCACGACGCAACCGGGCCAAATCCGAATCGGTGAGAGTGTCCGTTTTGAGGCTGTAGTCGATTTCACCTAAAGCGCTGCGAATGGCGTCGAGTTTTTGCCTCGGCGTTTCGTCGGCGCCGAAGGCGGACCCGCTCATCGCGGCAAGCAGAAAAGCACAAACCAAGATCAAGGCGCGGACGGAGCGCAAGGTAAATCCCCCTTTTAAATCGATGACAATAGCCCAGTTAGGCTCTTTGCATCTGACCATGGCTAGCCTGTGGCTTCTCTACACCCAGGCCAATTGGAAGCGATTTACCTTGCTAGGGGTTCGGGGCTTCCAATCGCATCAAGCTTTGTTAAAGGAACCATACAAATTGCTAGGAAATCTGCCGTGAACGCTCCGACAAACTTCCTAACGGAATCTCGCAGACGAAACGCGGG
>JAYTRP010000511.1:0-3696 GCA_043746145.1 Hyphomicrobiales bacterium
CACGCCCATCCGACCCTTGGCGAAGCCTTGCAGGAAGCAGCATTGCGCGCGCTGGGACATGCGGTGCATATCTAAGTCAGACAGCGCGACAAACTAAGGACCGGGGGAAACAAGGACGATGTTGGACTTTCCGATCATCGATTCGCACATCCACCTGCTCGACCCCGCTCGCTTTGGCTATTCCTGGGCCAGTGGCGCGCCCAAGCTCAACCGAAGTTGGACACCCGACGATCTCATCAACGCCGCCAAGCCGTACGTGCTTGAAGGGCTGGTGTTCGTCGAGGTTGACGTGGACATGCCGCAACACCTGGATGAAGCCGAATGGGTGAACGCGCTGGCGACGTCGGATTCCAGGGTCCTCGGCGCCGTCGTCGCACTACCGCTTGAACGCGGCGCCGCAATCGAACCGGAGATCGCGCGGGTCGCCAAGCTGGAGAGCGTGCGCGGAGTCCGGCGTCTGATCCAGAACCAATCCGATCCCGAATTTATGTTGCGGCCGGGTTTTGTTGAGGCGCTTAAGCTGCTGCCGCGCTACGATCTATCGTTCGACATCTGCATCTATCATAACCAGCTCGCGAACACGATCGAGATGGTGCGGCGCTGTCCCGAGGTCAGCTTCATTCTCGACCATATCGCAAAGCCCGGTATCAAGGCGGGATTTCTTGATCCCTGGCGCGATCAACTGCGGCGACTCGCAGCGCTGCCCAATGTCGTCTGCAAGCTTTCGGGCGTGACAACAGAGGCCGACCACGCAGCTTGGACGCGCAATCAGCTTCGCCCCTACATCGACCATGTCGTCGATTGCTTCGGGCCAGAGCGCCTGCTTTACGGCGGTGACTGGCCGGTGTGCGAGTTGGCCGGTAGTTATCTGCAGTGGCTCGCCACGCTGGAATGGGCGACCGCTGGTTGGACTGAGCTCGACCGTCGCAAGCTGTTTCGCGACAATGCCGTCCGCGCCTATCGGCTGGACCTTCAAAATACGCCGCCTCGAGTCTGAGACGGGAGGAGAACGTTTGACTATGAACACGTCGTCCATCGACAAGAACATTCCCTTCACGAAGCGGCCGTTGGGCGCGCGTACGGGCGTAATGGTTACGGAGCTTGGCCTTGGCACTGCGCCGCTCGGCGAAACCTTTGACGTCATCGAGGAGGACGAGGCGCGCGCGCTGCTCGCTTCCGCCTGGGACGGGGGTGTGCGCTACTTCGACACGTCGCCCTGGTACGGCAAGGGACAGGCGGAACATCGCGTCGGCCGGGCGCTTTATCGCCGCCCACGCGAAGATTTCGTGATCTCGAGCAAGGTTGGCCGCACGCTGCATCGTCCGTTTAAGCCCGGCCCGTATCAGCGCGATTCCGATTGGCTGGGCGGGCTCGAATTCGCTCATACGATGGATTACAGCTACGATGGCGTGATGCGCTCGTTCGAGGACAGCCTGCAGCGGCTCGGCATCAACCAGATCGACGTTTTGTTGATCCACGACCTCGACACCTGGCATTTCAAGACCGAGGCGAAAGTCGCGCCCTATTGGAACCAACTGACCACGAGCGGCTGGCGCGCACTCGAGCAACTACGCGATCAGGGGGTTATCAAAGGCATTGGCGCCGGCTTCAACACCATGGGAACGATCCCTAAATACCTTGACGCCTTCGATATGGACTTCTTCCTGATTGCAATGCGCTACACACTGTTGGAGCAGGATGTGCTTGACGACGAATTTCCGCGCTGCGCCGAGCGCGGCGTCGGCATCGTGATCGGCGGGACCTATAACTCTGGTATTCTCGCGACCGGCGCGATCCCGACCGCCCGCTACAATTACTCGCCCGCAACCCCAGAAATTCTTGCGAAGGTCGGCAAGATTGAGACCGTCTGCGAACGCCACGGCGTGCCCCTCGCCGCCGCCGCCCTGCAGTTTCCGCTTGGCCATCCTATCGTCGCGTCGGTTATCCCCGGCGCGATTGCTAGAAAGGAAGTCGAGCAGAATCTCGCCGCGTTCCGGCATCCGATCCCCGGAGATCTCTGGGCCGAGTTGAAGCACGAGAAGTTAATTCGCGCCGACGCGCCTGTTCCGGCGGGCTGAAAACCCCGAGCAGCGTACGTCCCGTGACCCAGCGCGCCGCGTCAGAGGCGAGGAAGGCGATCACGTCAGCAATATCCTCCGGCGTCGCGATCCGGCCTAGGGGCGCCGACGCCGCGATGCCGGCCTTCATCTCATCGTTCAACCAAGCCGTCATGGGCGTCAGCGTGGCGCCTGGGGCAACGGCGTTGACTGTCACGTTACGCTTGCCAAGCTCCCTGGCGAAACCTTCCGTCAGCGTGCTAACTGCGGCTTTCGACGCGGCGTAAATGACGCAACCTTCGATCTGTCGAAAGGCGAGGTTGCTGGAAACGTTCACGATTCGGCCGAGTTCGATCGCATACGTAGACCAGAACGTCGTGAAGCTGGCGACCGTCAGACCGCGTTGACGTTTCGACGTCTCGAAGATGCCTCGACTGACGGCTATAAGAGCGGCAGTTCGCCTTTTTGGAACACGCAAGGCGAAGCGAAACATGAGACAAGTATTTACTGGACGATGGAGCAACCCATGAAACTCGACGGCAAAGTCGCAATCATTACGGGGGCGGCGCGCGGCATTGGCCGGGCCTGCGCCGAACGCTTTCTTTTGGAAGGCGCGAACGTCGTTATCGCCGACATAGCGACTGACGCGCTCGCCCACACCGCGAAGGAGTTGGGCGGTTCCGATCGAATCGTCGCTGTCCACGCCGACGTCTCCCGGCGAGCCGATGTCGAGAAAATAATCGAGACTGCAGTGGCGAAGTTCGGGCGGCTCGACATCATGGTCAACAATGCTGGTATCGTGAGGAGCCAGGAGTTTCTCGACATCACCGAGGACGACTACGACGCTGTGCTCGGCGTCAACCTGAAAGGCGCGTTCTTCGGCACGCAGGCGGCCGGGCGGCAGATGATTGCGCAGGGCGGCGGCGGCGTCATCATCAATATGTCCTCGATAAACGCGCTGCTCGCAATTCCCGCCTTGGCGACCTACGCCATTTCGAAGGGCGGAATGAACCAGGTAACGACAGTCGCCGCGATCGCCTTTGCGCCACACAATATCCGTGTCGTCGGAATCGGCCCGGGCACAATCCTGACGGAAATAGCCCAATCAGTCATGACTACCGACGCCGCGCGCCGTACTGTGTTATCACGAACGCCAATCGGCCGTTGCGGCGAGCCGGCCGAGATAGCCAGCGTCGCGGCATTTCTGGCGAGCGCAGACGCCTCCTACATCACTGGACAGACCGTCTATGTCGACGGCGGACGCATGGCGCTCAATTACACAGTGCCAGTCAAAGACTAGACCCTGTTCAGACCTCTAATAGCCGCGCTAGCGAGCATAATTGAAGCTACATGTGGCGCCGATTGAGCGTCTTCTAGTATTTCCCTGTCTTAGCCCACCCTAGAACGATTCTTAACTGACCTCTTTGACTTTAGAAGCAGTCAAAACAACTATTTAGACCCATTCTAATCTGAAGAAATAGTCTTGCTTCGCGGAATCATTGCGGTAGCAAACCCCTGAGCGGCGGTCTGCAATCCAGACCAAATTGGACGGTTCTATCAATTCGACTTCGGGCTAAGATTGGGCAGGATGGGAGGCCTGAGGCGCGATGGCGCGATTTTGATGTCGGGTCTAGTGTGG
>JAYTRP010000512.1:0-11335 GCA_043746145.1 Hyphomicrobiales bacterium
AGGCGCTTCTGCTCGTGGCCGGTGGCCACAATGCCTGGGCGCACGCGGCAACGATGCGCTTCGCCGACCTCGCGAACAAGCCTTGGGTGCTCGCCCCGGCAGGCACGGCGGTGTACGATCTGGTGGCGGACGGCCATCGCTCGGAAGGCGTCCGCATGGCGGCGCCAGCGGTTATCACCTACTCGATGATGTTACGCCTGCAACTCTTAACGAGCGGAGAATTCGTCACTGCGTTTCCCGAGAGCTTGGTCCGGAACTGCGCGAAGGCGTGGAATCTGGTCGTGCTGCCCTTGGCGCTCAGAACGACGCTTCCCGTCTCCGCCTTCACGCTGCGCAGCCGGGCTGCGAGCCGCGCGATCACGGCGTTCATCGACGCAGCTCGTGCGGTCAACCGCGGCGTCGGCTAAACCCGTCCACCGACGTCCGATCGAGTCGGCGCGCCATCCTTTCCCCAATGCAAGACTTTCGACGAGCCGCGCGTGAATCAGCTTGTCGCGCGGTAGACAGCGGCAGGACTGGCGCTGGAGGAGCGGGCGAGATCGGTGATAGCTTCGCCGTCCTTGCGTCTGCGACGCACTTCCTGCTTCTGCGCCGCCGTCATCTTCGGCTGTCGCCCGATGTGCTGGCCGCGCAATTTGGCGCCGGAGCGGCCTTCGCCAGTGCGTATGCGGATCAGGGTTCGGCAAGGCTAACAAACTGTCCGCCCGCATCAATGATTTTTTTGACGATAGCGAAAGGCTCGAACACGGATCGCGCCAGCCGGTCGATGCGCGTAACCACGACTTGATCGCCCGCAGCAAGAGATTTCAGAAGTCGGCCAAGCTCTTTGCGGTCAACCTTCGCGCCGGAAACCTTCTCGCGAAAGACACGCTCGCACCCCGCCGCCTTGAGTTGGTCAAGTTGCGCCTCAACGGTTTGCCCGACCATCGAGACTCGGGAGTAACCAAGGCGTTTTGGGTCTAGACTATCGGATATATCTTTCGAAAGGCGCAAACCCTTGCGGCGCAAGGGTCAACGAATTTCTCCAAAGTCTTGATTTCTGCGCAGTTTCGAACTGGTCGAGCGGGCCTTCGCGCCGCCGCGAGATTGCGGATGAACCCAATCGGCTCGCGGTTGGGGCTCAAATCGACGCAACGCGAGTACAACCACCCGCCTTCAGCGCAGAAGTCGTTCTGCGTAATAATTATCAACAGCGTTGCGTTATGGGCATCGATGACGATGTCCTGCGGCTTGGTCCAGATAGGCAGTGCCCGGACCGGCCGGAATGTCCAAGGCATGTCTCTGCGATTGCCTCATCAATCAGGCCATGCTGGATCGGTTGGAGCAGATTGCCAGCTAGTTGGTGGCGCAGTACGCGGAGCAAAGTCCGACGCTTTGATCGTCTGAATCCTCCCGGTCGCTTTCGGAGCGACCTTTGCAACGTTCGCGATTGGTCACAATCAGCGGGCGCTTTGGCGGGTTGTCAGGGCCATGCGCCCGAGTTGTCGATCTCGGGCGACCCTATTCGGCGTCCGCGGCGCATCGCGAATCGCGACGAAGGCTTATTGAACGGCGACATCGAGGGCTCGATCGAACTGCCTATAAGCGTGCGGTCCGTTCGGCTCAAGTGTGCCCTTCAGGTCAAGAAAAAAAGGATACGTAAGGTGGAGGAAAAGAAAATCACTCTGACTCGGCGCACTCGTTCAACCGTTCGCCGGGGGGTTGTGAAATTCCGCCCTCACGTTATTGCGGCGGCTGGAGTGCTGCTGATGGCAGGCTTTGGAGCCAGCTCCGCTTATAGCCAGGATGCGGCTGATGTGCCGGCGAGCGCGCTCAAGGGCAAGAAGGTGGCCTATGTGGCGTGTTCAGACCTAAACCGTTGGTGCAGGGAATTCAGAAAGGCGGTTATTGGCGCGCTCGAAGCGAAGGGTGTGATCGTAACCGATTTGCAGGACCCGTACGATCCGGTTTTGCAGGCCCAGCATCTCGATCAGGCGATTGCTCAGAAGCCTGACTTGATCGCTCTCCTTCCCACCAACGCTCGTTCGGTTGTCCCGTCGCTGCACCGCGCGAAGGCCGCAGGCATTCCGGTGATCAATCTGGTCGGCCCCACCGTCCCCGAGTCCCAGGACTATTATCTCGCGTCGATTGAAAACAATCATCGTCAGCTAGGCGAGGACGCCGCAACCAACATCGTCGAGGGCCTAAAGAAAGAAGGCGTCGAGAAGGCGAACATCATGGTCATCACTGGCGCTCAGGTTCAGCCAGAAGTCGCCGTGCGCATGGACGGCTTCAATTCGGTGCTCGCGCAATACCCGCAATTCAAGGTCGTCGAGGTTCAGGACGGTAACTGGGATCAGGGCAAGTCGGGGGAGATCGCCCGAACGATCTTCGCCAAATACAGTGACAAGGGTGGAATCCAGGCTGCGTTCGGCATGGCCGACCATATGGCCGCCGGCATCATCCAGGCTGCTCAGCAGGCCGGACTTCCCGTCGGCCTCGACAAAAAAGGCCTGATCGTAACCGCCAGCAACTGCTTTGAAATCGGCATGGTCAACGTCGGCAACGGCCTACAGTACGGCACCGCTACGCAGGCGCCCGAACCAACGGCGTTATTCGCCATCCCCTTGCTAGAGCAGGCGCTCGCCGGCCACACTATTCCAAAGCGATCACTGTATCACGAATCGCGGATCACAAGAGATAACCTCGACAAATGGAAAGTGTTTTGTGGCAGCGCTTGAGCAGCGGACTTAGCAATCGTGTCCGATCAGACGCCACTCGCGCTTGAAGTACGCGGGGCTACGAAGGCGTATGGACCCATCGTAGCGTTGAACGACGTATCGTTCACGCTGCGTGCGGGTGAAATCCATGCGCTGGTGGGTCACAACGGCGCCGGGAAAAGCACATTTGTAAAAGTGCTGGCCGGCGTCGTTTCTCCCGATCAGGGTGAAATCCTGGTCGGCGGTAAACCGGTAATCCTGAAAAGCCCCCGCCAGGCGCAGGCTGCTGGAATCGCGGTGGTTGAACAGGAGCTAAGTCTCGTTCCCGCGCTGACGGTGCTCGACAACATCCTGCTTGGCAGAGTCGACGCCTTTGGCTCCCGTTCGCGCGCGGCCTTTCTCAATCAGGTCAGAGGGCTGCTGTCGCAACTCGGATTGAGCGACGTGCGTCTCGACACCATGGTTGAGGATCTCACCATGGCGGAGCGCCAGCTTGTTGAAATTGCGCGGGCGTTGAGCCGCGACGCGCGTATCCTGATCCTGGATGAGCCGACGGCGACGCTCGGCGAGGCCGAGATCGAGCGGGTGTTCGCCGGCGTTCGCAAGCTCGCCGCGCAGGGATGCAGCGTCATCTTTGTCTCGCATCGGCTCGGCGAGGTGCTTGATCTTTGCTCGCAGGTGACGGTATTTCGCGACGGCAGGTTGATCGCATCCAGGCCAGCTGCTGAGATGACCCGGGACGGCATCGTGCAACTGATGCTTGGAAAAGTTTCAGAAAAGAGTGAGGTGGAGGCGCCAGACGGCGGCGCCAACGAGGGTCTCGTCGTGGTTGACGGGCTCAATGTGCCGGGACACGTCAAGGACTTCGCACTCCGCGCGAACGGCGGCGAGATCATCGCCATTGCGGGTCAGGTGGGCTCAGGCGCCAGCGAGGTTCTGCGAGCGTTGGGAGGGCTGATTCCGGACGCCCGCGGAAATGTGACCATCGCTGGACGCGCGATGCGTTTAGGAGCGCCACAAAGGTCGGTTCGGAGCGGCGTGGTGTTCGCCTCCAACGATCGCAAGGGCGAAGGTTTGTTTTTGCAGCAATCGGTTGCGCGCAACCTGCTGGCGACACGTTTGAAGTCGGTCAGCCGTGGTGGCTTTGTAAGCCCGGGAATGTCCGCCGCGCTGGCGCGACGTCTCGCTGGGCTAATCGGCTTCGACCAGAAGCGCCTTGGCGCGGCGGTGCAGACACTCAGCGGCGGCAACCAGCAAAAAATCTTCCTCGGGCGCTGTATCGAGAAGGAAGCGACCGTATTGTTGCTGTTCGACGAACCCACCCGCGGAGTCGACGTCGGCGGACGCGCCGATATTCACAACCTCGTCCGCCATGCCGCATCGACGGGCAATTGTGTGATCTTTGTTTCGTCCGAACTCGACGAAATCATGGACCTTGCGGACACGGTCGTAACGATGTTCGCCGGCCAGATTACGCGGATCGGTCGCCGGCGAGAGATGACGTCCGCCGACATCCTTGCCGAGATCACCTCCGGCGCGCTGACCAAGGCCGTGGCATGACCGACGCCACCACCGATGGTTCCGCCCACCCGCGCCTCGCGAGCCGTGCGCCGGCGCCGAGCCCGGCCACTCTGGCCGTGTATGTGTTTGTGGGCCTTGTCGCTGCGTTCGTTCTCATTGCCGCTTTCACCACGCAGGGATTCCTGACCACCGGCAATTTCAGGGCGATACTCACGGCCACAGCGTTCGTGGGCATCATGGCGGTCGGGGCGACGCTGATCATGCTGGGCGGGAGCTTGTTCTCCATCTCGCTTGGGATGACGACCGCGTTGACGGCGATTGTGTTCATGTACACGCTGCGTTTTGGCGTGGTCCCTGCGATCATCATTGCACTTCTCGCAGGCACGTTGATCTTCATGATCCAGGGCGCGATCATCGGATCCATTGGCGCCAATCCAATCATCGTCACGATCGGCGCGGGAGCGATTCAGGAGGGCGTCATCGGCTGGTTCTCGCCGGGCGACATCGTTCCTCCGGCGGGCGTCAACATCGACTTCCTCGCCAGCACCGTCATCGGTTTGCCGATCTCCGTCTATGTGTTCCTCGCGGTGGCGATTGTGACAGATCTGTGCGTGCGTCACACGCGTTTTGGGCATCAGATCTACATGCTCGGTGAGAATCAATCGGCTGCGCGGGCCGCCGGACTACCGGTCGAGATGCTTACGACGGTCGCGTTCGCGGTCGCGGGGTTTTGCGTTGCGATCGCGGGAATTCTCGTCGCGGGCTTCGCCCAGAACGTCAATCTTCAGGTCCAGGGCACGTACACGTTGGACGTGATCGCCGCGATCCTCGTTGGAGGCAACGCGGTCACGGGCGGTCGGGGCTCGGTTGGTCGAACTATTATCGGCGCGCTGATCATCGCCACCATTGCCGACATTCTCCTCCTGCTGGGAGCGAGCACCGGCATGCAGATCTTCGTCAAAGGCATGATTGTCCTGGTCGTGGTGGTGCTTCTCCATCTCACGCAACGCGAAGGGAAGTCGTCTTGAGCGTCCATGAGGAGGCGGCAGGCCGGAGAACCCCGGTGTCGAGGCGCGTGCAGACTTTCATGCCCTACGTGTTGTTAGCGGCCATGGCGGCGACCTTGTTAGGGCTGCCGCTGTTCTCAGGCGGGCAGGCGTCGGCTTTCAACCTGTACGACTCGCTGCAGCTTTGGTCCGCCTATGGACTGGTGACGCTCGGAATCGGGCTGACGGTGATCGCGGGGGAGTTCGACTTCGGGGTATTGGGCGTGTTCGCGTTCTGCCCGATGATCGCGGTCAAACTGGGCGAGTACAACACGCTGCTAGGCTTCGTGGCCGCCCTCGCCATCGCAGCCATCATCGGCTTCCTGCAAGGCTTTATCGTCGCCCGCCTGCGGCTGCATTCGATGCCCGTAACGCTGGGGTTTTACATCGCATTGCTCGGCGCCACGATCGCGATTGGACATTCCCAGAGCGTGTCGTTCTCGGACCTCGATTTGGGGACGGCGCTCGACGACACGAGGTTTCAGATTTTCTCGTTGCGCAGCATCATTGCCCTGGCCATTTTCGCGGTAATTTTCCTCGTCATGCGCTTCACGCATATTGGGCGAGACATCAGGGCGATTGGCGGTGACCGGCGCGCCAGCCGCACGGTCGGCGTCGAGGTCGACCGGGTGCTCATCCTCGTCTTCATCACTTCGTCCCTATGTTCGGCGCTGGGAGGCACACTCCAGGCGTACAGCTTCGCCACCGCACTATCAGACCCTGGCCAGACCCCGCTGAAGTTTGGAGTTACGGCCGCTATACTGGGCGGCGTCAGTCTCGTTGGCGGCATTGGCGGCGTGGTGGGCATCGCCGTTGGCGCGCTGACGCTCAGTTTGCTGCAGGAGCTGTTCTCGATTCTGGCGGCTCCCACCTATGTGTCCAGCCTCATCACCGGCGGATTGCTTGTGCTGGCGACGATCGTCGCGGCGCCGGATTTATCCGCGCGATGGAAGTCGCTTTTGACGCCTCGGCCCCGTCGCGCCGGCCGCTAGCGTCTACTTCAGCGCAAAGCCGCGCGCTTGCAGAACCTCGCGCAGCACATGCCGGCCCATCAGCGATTCGGGTCCACTCACACGCCCGGTCGCTTGCTTGCTCCACGCAATGTCCGACATTAATTGATCGAGCCGAAACGCTCGCAGCGCCTCGTCGTAAGCCGCGATATCGGCAGGGGCGGGGGGTGCGTATTGCTCGCGATGCAACACGATTGATTGGGGGAGGCGCGGCTTGACTCCCGTCTCGACGTTGGGATCGGGATAGCCGATCGTCATGCCGAAGACTACGAACGCGCCCGGCGGCAAGCCGAGTTCCTCGGCGACCGCTTGGGGATGATTGCGCATGGCGCCGATGTAGCAGGCGCCCAACCCGATCGATTCCAACGCGATCAGGCAGTTCTGCGCTGCGAAAGCCGCGTCGGCGACAGCGACGAGAAAACTCTCGGTGTAGTCGAGGCCGTCGGAAGGGTCGCCATTCGCCGCCGCGATCTGCCGCAATCGTGCAAGGTCCGCGACGAACATGAAGAGGAGCGGCGCCTCCGCGACGTGTTTTTGATTGGCGGCGAACTTTGAGAGCCGCGCCTTGCGGGCCATGTCCTCCACCGCCACGATGCTGAATGCCTGCAGGTTCGAGGTGGAAGGCGCCGACTGCGCAGCCGCGACGAGAAGCTCGATCACGCCGTTCGGCAGCGGCTGCGCGCTAAACCTACGGATCGAACGGTGGTTGAGGAGGGTTTCGAGCACCCGATTCCACGCAATGGCTGGCGTGGCAGGCGTGTTTTGCTCGCCATAACGCGCAGCCAGCAGATTCGCGCCTCGTTCTGACAAGTCGCCCGGCATTTGCGTGGCGGTTCGGCTTTCGCTCATCAGTGCTTTTCCCTCGTTTTCGTATGATGCATTGTATCGATGCCGCCTGCGCGGGTCCAGCGTCGAGGGCGAGCCGCTAGCATGTCCAAAACCTCGCGAAATTCAAAGCGTAGCATCGCGTCGTGGGTAAATCTCAGCGTGACCGTTCACTCGGAACGCGGCGGATACTGTTCCGGCGCCTTGACCCACTTATGGAATAATGCATCATATATAAAAATGGAGCGGCGCCGCAGGTGACGATCGAGAGCCAGCGGTTCGCCGCGGCGGAGGGAACGGATGGATATCTCGTCTCAATTGCGGAATCGGGCCGCCGTCGTCGGCGTCGGCACGACCGCTTACGGCAGCTTTCCCGAAACGGACGAATACGGGCTCGCCGCCGAGGCCTTCCGCACGGCGGTCGAAGACAGCGCAATCAGCAAGAACGAGATCGACGGTCTGCTGGTGTGCCGCATCCCCAGTTACTTCAGAATGGGCGAGGTGCTCGGTCTTGATCCTCGCTGGACATTGAGCATGCCCCCGCATGGCCGTATGTCCGGAATGGGCATCATCGAGGCGGCTTTGGCGCTGGCGACCGGTCAGGCGAAATATGTGGCGCTCCTCTACGCCAATATCGGCCGCTCTCGGCGCGTCTTTTACGGCGGCGCCGAAATCGGCGGCTTTTGGGACCCCTATGGCTTCACGTCCCCAGGCGCCGCGCATGCGATGATGTTTCGCCGCCACAAGGAACTCTACGGCACAACTACGCGGCAACTCGCCGAGGTATCCGTCGCGTTGCGTCACCATGCCTCGCTCAACCCGGGCGCCGTGTTGCGCAAACCCATTACGATCGACGAGCATGAGGCCTCGCGCCCGATCGTTCTGCCTCTGCGGCTGCTTGATTATTGCCTCATCAATGACGGCGCGGTCTGCATGATCATGACTACGCCCGAGCGCGCGAAGGACTTGCGCAAGCCCGCGGTGGTCATCAGCGGAATCGGCGCGCGAGACGCCTATCGCCAATCCTCCATCCAGAATTTCGACGTCGACTTCTGGTACGACGAGGTCAATCAGTCCGGGCGCGAAGCCTTCGAGATGGCCGGCGTCAGCCACGGCGATGTCGACGCGCTCATGGCCTATGACAATTTCAGTCCGACAGTCTTGTTCAGCTTGGAAGGCCTGGGCTTCTGCCCCCGCGGCGAAGCGGGACGCTTCGTCGAGAACGGAACGCTGCGTCTGGGGGGCGCCCTGCCCACCAACACGGATGGCGGACATCTCTCCAATTCGTACATGCAGGGTTGGGCGCTCAACGTCGAGGCGGTTCGTCAATTGCGCGGGGAGTGCGGGGAGCGCCAAATCCAGGATTGCAACGTCGTCACTTACGTGCAGGCGACGCCCTGCACGCGCACGATTGTCTACACCCGTCTTTGATTGGAACTCCATCATGTATGGTGACGGATCGCGTCCACATCTGACTGCCGAAGGTAAGCCGCTGTCAACAGCGGAGGGCAAGCCGCTGCCGGTGGTTACGCCGCTGAACCGGAAGTTCTGGTCATATACACGCCAGTCGATCTTCTCGTTGCAGACTTGTGCGGCGTGCGGCCATCAGCACGTGCCGGAATCGCCGGTGTGCCCACAATGTCTAAGCTTGGAACAGGATTGGCGCCCAGCAAGCGGCGAGGGCGTGCTGGAATCGTGGGTCGACTTTCACCGAGCGTATTGGGACGGATTCGCGAGCGAACTTCCCTACCGCGTGTGCCTCGTCAGGCTGAAGGAAGGCCCGTTGTTTGTGTCAAATCTTGTCGGCGCGCAGGAAGAGCTGGGATTGGGCGCACCCGTTCGCGTCGTGTTTAGGAAGGTCTCGGATGAGATCACGTTGCCGACCTTCATTATTGCCTGAACGACATGAGAGGCGTCCCTGATTCCAGTGAGCCGCGAAGCGTCGGATTTTGTCGTTACGAAAGATCTGCCGGAACAATCATACCCGACAGTAGAGAACAACCAAGGGACGAGAGGTGGCCTCCGCTTGGCGCCAACGTCTCCTTATTCAAGCCAATGCGATCGATTTCCAATCCGCGCTCGACGCGGAGGACCGCAACAAAATTGACCGGAGGAAAACATGCGTTTTGACCTGCTGTCCCTGAAGCTTTTCGTCATCGTTTGTGAGCAACAGAGCATCTCGCGAACTGCCGATATAGAACACATCGCCGCATCCGCGGTGTCCAAGCGCATCTCTGATCTGGAGGCGGTCGTGCGTACGCCGCTGTTCATGCGCAGCCAAAAAGGGCTCGACATGACGCCCGCGGCGGATGATTTGCTCAAACACGCTCGCATCGTGTTGCGCGACCTCGGCCAGCTCGAGAGCGAGATGCTCGATCATGCCAAAGGACGACGAGGCGACGTCCGCTTGCGCGCCTGCCATTCTCCGATCGTCCAGCATCTTCCCGGCGACCTCGGCGAGTTCCTGGCGCTGAACCCCGAGATCCGCGTCTCAATCGACGAGGGCTTGAGCCGACATGTGGTGCAAGCTGTTTCCGAGAACGCTGCTGACATTGGCGTGTTTGGAAGCGGAATGGCGACGAACGGTTTGCATGCGACGCCTTATCGAAGCGACAGGCTCGTGGTCATCATGCCCAAGGGCCATCCCCTTTGCGGAGCCGAGAGCCTGACCTTCACTGAGATGGCGCAATACGACATGGTGGGTCCGCAGCAAGGGAGCTGCCTCGACATCCTCGTGAGCCGCGCCGCCGCCGCGCTTGGCCGATCGTTGCGTATGCGCATCCGGGTTAACGGGTTTGAGCCCTCCTCGAGCATGGTCGAGGCCGGGCTCGGCATCGCTCTGGTGTCGGAGCATCATGCGTTCCGCTGTCTGGCGTCAGGCACGATGCAACTTGCAGCGCTGGACGAACCCTGGGCTGTTCGCCAATGGACGATATGTTCGCGCGACCCCAAGGCTCTGCCGGCTCCGGCCAGATTGCTTCTCGACCATTTGAGTTCGCGAGCGTGTCGACGCGAGAGCCCTAGCATGATGACTCTTCCTAGCGCCGCGACGATCGCCAATTATGCCCCGGCTCGAATTCCTGAGCTCGACACGTTCGTTGGGTGAACCGATCGCAAGCGCCGTGTCTAACCCGCGTCCGTGGTGACACGGCATTGGCTCTAATGGGCAAGTGGCGTCGTTGAGCGCGAAGTCGACTTTCCCAAATGCGAGCCCGTAAGCAGTTCTCAAGTCCCAGATTTGTCAAAGACTATTAATTGCATCATGCTATTGCTTAACTCGTCCCGGCAAAGCATGGGACCAGCCTACCTTTGTTCGCCGCCTCCGGTATTCGTCTATGCCCATAAACGTGATCAACCGCGCACCTTCGGTCGCCAACGTACCTGCGCTTGGTTTCCAGCGGGACCGGGCGGCGGCCTCACCTCTGGAACGCCTCCAGACCAAAGAACAACAAGTCGCCGAGTACCTGCGTGAGGGCATTCTTGCCGGCGAGTTCGCGCGCGGACAGAAGCTGAAGCAAGCTGAAATCGCCAAGCGCCTCGATATTTCGATCACTCCGGTGCGGGAGGCGATGAAGCTTCTGGAGGCGGAGGGCTATATTCACGTCTCGGCCCATCGCGGAGGAGTTGTCGCTCCGTTCCAGATCGAACGGGTAGATGAACTGTTTCAGTTGCGGCTGGCGATGGAATCCAAGCTCACGCTCGCCGCGACAAAGCTTTTGACCAACCGCGACATCGATGACCTGACCGCGATCGACGTTGCGCTTCGTGAGGCATCCGGTCACAAGGAACTTGAAAGCGTTCGCCGAGGCTACAATTATCGCTTTCACTTCCGGCTCTACGAATGCGCCGATCTCCCGCAGACGCTTCATTTCATTCGCGTGGTCTGGGCGAAATACCCGTTCGACATGCTTGGCGCGCTGCCCAATCGCGGGGAGCAAGTGACCAACGAGCATGAGGCGATTATGGAGGGCTTACGCAAGCGCGACGCCCGCGCGACCATGAAGGCCATGCAGCGGCATCTGGAATCCGGTCATCGTCTGTTCAAAGCCAATTACGGATCGTGGACCGGGCGGGAGCCCCGGGCATAGAGGCTGGGGTGAATTTAAACGCTGCCCTAGCTGTCATCGTCTGGCTTGCCCTGGCGATCCCAATGGTTGAGCGGAAATAGGCCCCTCAACATTTTCTACCGCCCCAGTCCGTCATTTCGAGGAGCCCTTGCGACGAAGCAACCCAG
>JAYTRP010000513.1:0-11326 GCA_043746145.1 Hyphomicrobiales bacterium
GGGTTGAAACGGGCGCCGACCGGATGCTGCATCCACCCGTTGGCGATAAGGATCCAGAGCGCAGAAAGATTGGACCCTAGCGCCACCATCCACGTCACCGCCAGATGCGCGACGGGGGAAAGCCTGTCCCAGCCGAAGAAAAATAGCCCAATAAACGTGGCTTCGAGGAAGAACGCCATCAGCCCCTCGATGGCGAGTGGCGCGCCGAACACATCGCCGACATAGTGACTGTAGTAGGCCCAGTTCATGCCAAACTGGAATTCCATCGTAATGCCGGTGGCGACTCCCATAGCGAAGTTTATGCCAAACAGGACACCCCAGAACTTGGTCATCCGTCGCCATATCTCGCGACCGGTCATCACGTAAACGCTCTCCATTACGCCAAGCAGCATGGCCAGGCCGATGGTCAGGGGAATGAACAGGAAGTGGTACATCGCGGTGAGACCAAACTGCAGCCGCGAAAGCTGCACGACGTCCAACGCGGCGCTCAACGCAGGGACTCCTGCGTCTCTGGGCTGACGCCAGCAGGGCCAATCAGCCGCATCGCCACGATTTCGGCATCAATCCTGGGTCTCTGACCGGGTCCGAACACGAACAGCGCCGCTGCGACGACGACGACGATTTTCAACGTGAAGGCGACCGCGACTTCCCGTTTAAGATGATCTTTCGGCATGCCGCTATTACCTTGTCTTACATCAATCGCCAACGCGATCCGACCCAAACTAGGGCGCAGGCCGGGAGGCTAGTGGGGATAGGATTGGCGCAGCAGGTTCGGAAAACACCTAGGCCGCAATTGGTAGAGCAATATCAAGGTCTGCGCTCCCCTGCATAGGATAGCCGCGCTCTTCGTTTGCGTGGGCAGAGTTCACTTGATAGCAAACCTCGCCGCGATATGCGCTCTTCGTACTCCGGGACATGGCGACGCAGCATCTTGATCTCTGACTCGCGTGACCTGACGACACCGTTCCGAGTTGAAATCACGAATATCCCCATTCGCATCCCCTATTTAAGGGTTCCGCATACCTCATCAATTTTCGCGAGTGAGGTTGTTTTCCACCTGCTTAACGCCGGGGGCGCCCGCCGCCGCCTGCTCGGCTAGGGAGCTTTCATAGTCCTCGGACACGATCCCGCTCAGGATCACACATCCGTGCTTTACCTCTGCGCGAATATGGTCGCTGGGAACTCCTGAGTTGTGAAGAAGGGCGTTGAGAACGCCGACAAGGATTTCCTCATCGTTCCGCGCTTGAATTTCCTGCGCATGATTATGTACGAGGTGCGCGGGCGCACTGGTGTGGATGTCCGTCGTATTGAAGACCTCCCAAATGTTTGGACTTAGGCACAAACTTTGAAATGAACGGAGGTTTCGGTCGAGGGCCGGAATATACCTAGCAGGCTGTCGAAAGAGTCGCCCGCCATCGTCTGGAGGACGCCGGGATTGGTAGCGGACCTATTGCGATCCGCGTTGACGAGGGAGCAGGCAGATACTTTGGGGATAGCAATGCTCAAACCTGTTCTTTGCTTCAATGCGCCTGCGCGGCCGTCCATTTCACGATGCCTATGGCGACCTGCGCGAACGCTGTACTCAGCGCAGCAGCAGCGGGCGGCCCGTCGGCGGACCCGCAAGGCGCCTCGCTTCGAAAATTCTCTGCCTGCGCCACGCGCCCATCTTTACCGACCAGACGAACAAAAAGCTCGACCACGGCCTGGCGTGACCCCAGGTCGATCTCGAACCGACGCAGATCGACCATCAATCGGAAGTCCTGCACTCCCGCGTCCGTCGCCCGCACGACCCAGGCGCCTAGATGTGCGGTCTCGAAGGCCTCAACCAATTTGATTTGAATGAGTTTGGGCGCGTCGTCTGTCCATTGCGCCTCGCCCAGCACGAAGGGTGCGTCAAGGCCGCTTCGATGAGAGATCCTTTGCGTCTGCAATGAAGTCGGCGCGCTGACTTCCGACACCGCGACTTGAACGGTTAGCGGGGATGGAGGGTCGGCGAAGGCGGCGGGCCCCACGAGATCGACGAACTCCGGCGGCGGCGGTTTCGGTCCTCCGTTTAAAAACTTCTCCATTCCGGCAACCAGACCATCGACGCGGTCGGCGTTGCGACCGAGGGCGACGGAGAACTTTTCGATATTGCCGAGGATGTCGTGAAGCGGGGCCTTGTTGTCGGCGACGAGGGCCTGAAGGTCTCCCAGCGCCGAGCGCGCCTGATCAATCAGGGATAGCGAAGTCGTCGCGCGCAGCGGCGCCGACCCGAGCGGCGGCGCGGCGGCGCTTCCGCCGGACAGGGCGACGACAGGCGTGCCGAGCATCCCCTGCGTCTCTATGTCGACCCGCGCGTCCGCGCGCAGAGGTGCGGCGGCGTCGATGGTCAGATCGGCGTTCACGACGTCCGCGCGGGCGAGGTCGAAACTCAAGGCTGTCACTTCGCCAATTCGCACGCCGTTGAACAGCACCGCCGCGCCCGGACGCAGCCCCGACGCCGAACCCTGAAATTCCACGCGTACACTTCGCGTGTGCGCGAAGCCGCCGGCCGACTTGATCCAATAGACAAATACAAACAATCCGACGATTCCCGCCAGCGCGAAAGCGCCGACGATGAGGAAACGGACTCTGGTCTCCATGCGGGGCCTCTTCAGGTGGTTGGGGCGCGGGCGCGCGCGCGGCCGAAATAGGATTTGATCCAACTATGTTCAGACCGGCGCATATCGTCGATGCCGCCCAGCGCGACGATTTTGCCGCCGTAAAGCGCGGCGATGCGGTCGCAGTCCGAGGCGAGCGTGTCGAGATCGTGCGTGACCATGAACACGGTGAGCCCGAGCGTCTTGCGTAAGGCGGCAAGCAACTTGTCGAAATCGCCTGCCGCGATGGGATCGAGACCGGCGGTTGGCTCGTCGAGCAGCAGCACTTCCGGGTCGAGCGCCAGCGCGCGAGCAAGCGCCGCGCGTTTGACCATGCCGCCGGAAAGTTCTGACGGGCTTTTCAGCGCGTCTTCGGGCGTCAGGCCAACCATTTCGAGCTTGGTGAGCGCAACGTCGCGGCGAAACGCGGCGCCGCCTCCCAAATATTCGCGCATAGGAAATTCAAGGTTCTCCAGGATGGTCAGCGAGGAGAACAGCGCTCCCTGCTGAAACAATGCGCCGATCCGTCGACCGATCCGGCGTCGTTCTTCTGGGGAGTGGTCTCCGCGCCCGTGCCCGAGAATTTCGATGAGCCCCGAGCGTATTGGGACAAGCCCTAGCAGCGCGCGCATCAGCACTGTCTTGCCCCCGCCGGACGCCCCGATTAGGCCGAGCGCTTCGCCGCGCCGAACATCGAGCGACAATCCGTCAATTACAATTTTGTCGCCGAAGCCGACGCTCAGGTTTTTGATTCGGATGACGGTTTCCATTCGCCCCGTCACCAACCAATGGAGGAGAAGAAGATAGCGAAGACGCCGTCCAGAACGATGGCCAGGAAGATCGATTTGACGACAGAACTCGTCGTACGCCGCCCCAGCGATTCCGCGCTACCTTTGACTTTCAGACCCTCGCAACTCGCCACGATCCCAACGACCAGCGCCATGAACGGCGCCTTCATCATGCCGACCTCGAACGTTTGAAGCGTGATTGCCTCCGAGAGGCGGGCGACATAGATGGCCGGACTCATCCCCGCATAAAACCAAGCCACAACACCACCGCCCGCAAGAGCTGCGAGCGAGCCGAGGAACGTCAACAGCGGCAGGGCGATCACCAGCGCCAGCACGCGCGGCAGAATCAGCAATTCTACCGGCTCGAACCCCATCGTGGTGAGCGCGTCGATCTCCTCTCGCATTTTCATGGACCCCAGTTCAGCGGTATAGGCGCTGCCCGACCGCCCCGCCGCCATGATCGTGACGAGCAGAACGCCGATCTCGCGCAGGGTCAGGACGGCGACGAGATCAACGACATAATCCTCCGCGCCAAAGCGACGGAAATTGAAGAAACCCTGTTGCGCGATGATGGCTCCAACCAAAAAGGTCATCATGGTCATGATCGGGATGGCCTGAACGCCGACGTGATCGAGATGATGCACGATGGAGCGAACGCGCAACACCGAAGGATGACGCGCCGCACGCAGCAACGTCAGCGTCAGGCGACCCAACATCGCGGCAAAATCGGCTGCGTCCGCGCCCGCGTCCACCAGAGCGCGCCCCAACTGCTCCAAGGCGTCGGCGAGCCGCGCGGGACGAACGACAGCAGGCGAAACGCCTGCGACAACGCCTTCGACCTGGGCGAGCAGTCCGCGTTGGGCCTCGCGCACCCGGCTGAGCGGCGCGTGCAGTTCGCTCCCCAAACGGACGAGCGCGCAAGCGCCGAACGTGTCGAGGCGCTCGACGTCCGCCATATCGAGCGTCTCGGCCCGCACCGGAAAGGCGGCGACCTCGACGAGCCGCGATTGCAAAGCGTCGGCGTTCTCGGCGACCCAGGCGCCGGAAGCGGCAAAGCGCGTGCGCCCGTTCGCTTGCGACCGCGACAGTTTCGGCGAGTTGAGTAACGGCTTTATATTGTCGGCGCCGGTCGGTTTTGCCTCCATTTTTCAGATCCTCTTTTCAGGAACGGCGGCAGACCCTGCGACATCTGGCGGCCTTAGCAAATCAATTCACCGATCAGGACGCGCAGGCGCGCGATGTTCGAGGAGAGGGCGGTAGCCGGATAGCCTCGGAAAATACTTGGGGACTTTGAAACATCGCAGGCGGCGTTTTTGCTGTCCACACCAAACTTTTCCTCCAAGCGCCCCCGAGACAATCGTCCGCAGATACTCGCCTCGCGACAGGGATGAGTAGTTTCCGATCCTCATCCAGAGCGCAAAGGCAAGTTACCCTGCGGTCTTTCCGTTTTAAGCTCGACGGCTGAAACAGGGCTCCTTGGATGAACAGGCGTCAAATCCTCGGAGGTGCTGGCGCGCTGGCGATCACAGGTGCAGGGGCGGCCTATTGGGAAGGGTGCCGGATGGGTTCAAGTCGGGAATATAATTCGGCGGTCCTGGCGACGCGTGAACCGCTGTCGACAAATGCAGAAATGTCGGAACTCATCCGTTTCGCCGCGTTGGCCGCCAACAGCCACAACACGCAGCCTTGGCTGTTCCACGCATCGAACGATCAAGTCTCCATCTCGCCCGATCCGACCAGGCGCACGCCCGTCGTCGATCCGGACGACCACCACTTGTTTCTAAGCCTTGGCTGTGCCGCGGAGAATTTTGCCATTGCCGCCAATGCTTGCGGACGGCCGGGCGAACTCAGCTTCGATTCCGCGAACGGAGGCGCCGTTGTGTTCGCAAAAGATAAGCGACGCACGGGCGACGCGAATTTGTTCGATGCTATCCCGAGGAGACAATCGACACGAAACGTGTATGACGGAAAACCCGTAGCGTCGGGGGATATGAAAGCCTTGGCCGAAGCCGCATCTGTTTCAGGCGTGGATGTCATTTTCATAACCGCACGACCCCAAATAGAGCAAATTCGCGACCTGGTCGTTACCGCCAATACCGCACAGATGGGCGACCCCAACTACATTCGAGAGCTTCGGTCCTGGTTACGCTTCAGTCCGCGCCGCGCACTTGAGACGGGCGACGGCTTGTTCAGTGCGCTAACCGGAAATCCCTCTTTACCCGAATGGGTGGGTCGTCTCGCGTTCGACTGGATGCTCACAATTTCCGCTGAGAATGACAAATACGCTCGTCAAATACAATCGTCATCGGGTCTCGCGATCTTTATTTCTAAGAAGGTCAACAAAGATTATTGGGTCCGCGCCGGACGCGCCTCTCAAAGGTTCGCGCTGCAAGCTACGGCGCTCGGACTGAAAGTCGCTTTCATGAACCAGCCGATTGAGGTTGAGGGTTTCCGACCCCAATTGGCTGCGTTGATCGGCTTGTCGGGACGGCGCCCGGATTTGCTTATGCGCTTTGGTTTCGGCGCCGCGATGGCCTACTCGGCGCGCCGAGACGTTCGTGATATAACCAACTGAGAACGCGTCGCTCGGTTTTGTTCAATCGCTTAGCTGTCCGGGGTCTGTCGTTACAGCTATTTGATTTCAGGGTTGACGCATCTAGAATTCAGAATAGAGAGTGTGAGTTTCAACAAATATGCGACAAGCAATAATCACGGCGACCGCTCCAACCGTTGGCGACAATCCGCCGCTTTTGTCAAAGGCGCAATAGACGAAATGAATATGGACGCACAACAAATACGCCGCTTGCAACGGCCGACGTTCGCACAGCAGTTTACCCCCAAGCTCGTCACTGTTTTGTGGGACGGCTACGATCTCGCCAGATTGCGCGCCGATCTTGTCGCGGGGTTGACCGTCGCCATCGTAGCGCTGCCGCTTTCGATGGCCATCGCCATTGCCTCTAACACTGCGCCAGAACGGGGCCTTTATACGGCGGTCGTAGGCGGATTTCTGATTTCGGCGTTCGGCGGCAGCCGTTTCCAAATCGGGGGTCCTGCCGCGGCATTCACGGTGCTAGTTGCCCTAACGATAAATCGTGTAGGACTCGAAGGGCTTTTCCTCGCCATGATTATGGCGGGTATCTTTCAGATGGCTCTCGGCCTACTGCGCCTTGGCGCCTACATCAAATTCATTCCGTTTCCCGTGACGGTAGGCTTTATTGCAGGCATCGCGCTTACCCTTCTTGCGGGGCAGATCCACGATCTGTTGGGCCTGACGTTGGCAGGTCGCGAGCCCGCGGAATTTATACCGAAATTGCAGGCTTTGTGGAACGGCGTCGATACCATTAACCCCGCGGCGGTCAGCATTGCGCTGGCCACGATAGCGATTATAGCGGCCTTCAGGAAGTTTCGGCCGCGTTGGCCGGGGATGCTGCTCGCAATCATCGCCGTTTCAATTGGGAGCCTATTGCTGGGCTTACAAGTTGAAACGATTGGCGCTCGCTTCGGCGGCATCCCCGGTTCACTTCCCCTGCCATCCTTGCCGCCAATTTCACTGGCAAAAATGCAAGCTGTACTTCCTGACGCGATTTCATTTGCGCTGCTGGGCTCGGTTGAGTCTCTGCTTTCGGCCGTGGCCGCCGATGGCATGACGGGACGGCGACATCGCTCAAATATGGAACTGGTTGCGCAAGGACTGGCAAATATCGGGTCGGCCTTGTTTGGCGGAATTTGTGCGACAGGAACGATCGCCCGTACGGCGACCAATGTCCGCGCGGGCGCGACAAGCCCGGTCGCCGGCATAGCGCACGCGGGGTTCGTGCTGCTGTTTATGTTGGTTGCAGCGCCTCTGGCGCGGTTTATCCCGCTAGCCAGTCTCGCGGGAGTCCTCGTCGTCGTGTCGTGGAATATGGTTGAAAAGCATGAATTGCTGATCTTGCTTCGCTCTTCGCGAGACGATGCCCTCGTATTGCTCACGACAATTGGCCTGACGATATTCCGCAACCTGACCGAAGCTATTGTGGTTGGGTTCAGCCTTGGAGCATTGCTTTTCATCCATCGCATGTCGCAATCCACAGGCGTAGAGATGCACGTGCCGTCTGTGCCCGATGATCAGGCTGACGACAGCATCGGCGCCCGCACACCCTACGATTCGCGCTTGGCGACGGATCCCGATATTGCTGTATGTCGCATAACCGGCGCGTTCTTCTTCGGCGGAGTGGCGACCATCGGCGCAGTTCTCGACGGCATCGGCGACCGTCATAAGGCTTTCGTGATCGACTTCTCAGCCGTGCCGTTTATCGATTCAACCGCCGCCAATACAATGGGAGGGATCGCGCGTCGGGCCCAACGCAGCGGTGTTTTAATGCTGATCTCAGGCGCTTCTTCTGCGGTGCGCCAGTCGTTGCAGACTTACGGTGTCAGGTCGCCCCATGTGACATATGAAGTGAGTTTGGACGAGGCGGTCGAGACGGCTCGTACACAGATAAGGGAGATCAATTGATCACTTGGAACCTCGTTGCGTGAGAGTAGGCTCTACTGACAGGATCGCGAGGCTGGCGCCGTCCGTTGCGATTGACGACAATCCGTCTGGTCGGAGGTTTCGCGAAGTCGGCGATGCGCGCCCTCATCGTTGTTTAAAACCGTTTCGCGGCGTCCTCCAAACGGGGACCCGTTTGCAGACGCAGTTCCAGGTTCCGGCCAGGACTGGCGGGCTCGGGTAGCATCGAAACATCGCGCTGGCGTCCGACTAGGTTTGCCACTGTCAGGGGTCTAAGGTGAGCACGGTGGGCGAAGTGACGGCGTCCGGCTGTCTGTGTTGTCCTTTCTCGCGCCGGCGCCGACGGCAGCCTGGATTTGCGGGGAGTGAAGGCGAAGGGCGGCCTCGTGCTCGTGCGGCGGGCGGTTGAATCCGAATTCTACGGAATGCCGTCCAGCGCGCGGCACGCTGGAACGTCACGTCGCGCGACGCATAGCCCGGGCCTCCATCGCCTCGGCGGTGTCCTATCTCGCCTGATTGCCCCTCGACGAGGGCGAACTGATCGCGCGCTGGCGCGAGGTGCTTATCAACGTGACGGGGTTCTTTCGCGCCCGCGTTGGTGCGCGATCAACCCGTCGGACGGGCGTTGCGGGTCTGGACAATTGGGTGCAGTTCCGGAGAGGAGGCCTATTCCCTCGCTATTGTTTTTGCGAGGAGATCGAGGCGCAGAAGCGCGACATGAAGCTTCAGATCTTCGCCAGCGACGTCACCGGGGACACAGTCGCCTCCGCGCGCGAGGGTCACTATGCAGGCTCAATTGAATCCGACGTCTCCAGCGAGCGGCTACACCGGAATTCAAGCGCGAAGGTCGCGGCTCTCGCGTCACCCCCAAACAGCGCGCTTATGTCGTGTTGGCCGTGCACGATCTGCTTTCGGACCGGCCGTTCGCAAAGCTCGACGTCATCCCTTGCGGCAATCTGATGATCTAACTATTGCCTGAAGCGCAGACGCGCATGACTTCGCTTTTGCAATTCGCGTTGAACCCCGGCGGCCGCCTATCGCTATGCATTTTCGAGACAATTGCGGTGGAAGATGAGGGATTTGTCAGGGCTTCCAAACTGGCGCGACTCTACCTCCGCGCCGCAGCCGCTTGCAGCCGACCGTTCAGCCTATCACTGCGGCTTGACGGAGGCGCTTTCGCTGGCGCACTCTGCGAGTCCGCCTTCCTTTTCGAAACTGAGGACGCTTTCTGACCACTGCCGCGCCACGCCCTCGCCCATTTCGCGCCTCCAACAATATTGATCAACGAAAAGGCTGAATGCCTATTCGTGCAAGGCGCAACAGATCGCTATCTGAAGGTCGCCGCAGGACGCCCCTCGAGCGACCCGGTCGGCATGACGCGAGTGGGCGTGGCGACGAAACTGCGCTCGGATATCGAGATGGCACTGCGCACCAAGACGCGCGCCGTGTCCGCCGTTGGCCGTGTGGAGAGCGACGCCGGACAAATCACATCAGATTCGTAGTCGAGCCCGCGCCCAGCAGAGCCGAAAATATGCTTCTGATATGTTTCATCCAGTAAACCTCAGAGTTCGTCAACGCCTGTCGACCCATAACAACCAATATCGAGGACGGCGCTGAGAACGACGCTGATTTCAATTCTATCCACGCTGCACTGCAAACGACCATGCGGGATCTGGATACAGCCATATCGCACCCCCGACTTCAATACCGAGGACGTCGTCATCACCGTTGCCGACGTGACCGAACCCCGCCAGACGGCGCTGGCGCTTGATGCGGCCCAGCAGCAGGCCGGACAGGCAAGCGCCGCCAAATCCCGCTTTCTGGTGGCGGCGAGCCAGGATCTGCGCCGACCTCTGCGGACGCTTGCGCTGATCCAGTGCCTGCTGGCGAAAAAGGTCACCGGCGAGCCTACGCTTCAACTGATCTCGCGGATGGAGAGCGCACTCGGCACGATGACCGGCATGCTCAACGCACTGCTGGGTCTCAATCAAATCGACGTCGGCGCGGAGAAGGTGATCGTCCTCGACGTTCCTGTGGGCGACCCCGGCGCAACAAGGGTTCGGCGTTCTCAATCGAAGTCCGTTGTCTAAATCTGCCGAAGCGCAACGACTGTCGCCGCATCGGCCACTTGATTGGTTACCGACAGCGTCACGGTCGACAATTCTCATCGTCGAAGGCGATCCCCGGATCTGGGAATGTCCTGCCCTGCTTCTCAGTGAGACGGACTACAAGGTCAAGAGCGCCACCGACGGACCGGGCGCGCTGGCGCTTCTGGCGTCGAAGGAACTACGTCCTGATCTGGTTCTCGCCGACTACAATTTGCCCAAAGGTCTCACTGGAGTTGAACTTTCCCTGTGCATCCAGCGTGAACTCGATCTGTCGCTTCTTTCTGTCATCCTGACAGGAGATATTGCCACGGAGGCGTTGCGCGACATTGCGCAGCACGGATGCATATTGTTTAGCAAACCGGTAAAATTGCGCGAACTGACGCAGGCGATCGCGAAGCTCCTCGCCGGCACATCGTTGTCTCCATCGCCCGAACTCGCCGGAGCGTCGCGCATACCGCGTAAGTTCATAGTTTTCGGTGTCGATGACGACGCCCAAGCCCGCGACGCTCTCGTCGCGGTGCACGAGCATGAGGGACGCATTGTCGAGACATTCGCCAGTTGTGAGGCGTTTCTGGCGGTTGAGCGCGACGAGCTAGACGCTTGCCTGTTGCTCGACGCCTACCTGCCTTGGACAACCCGCCTGGCTCTGCTGCGACAACTTCGCGACGAAGGGCCGCATCTGCTTACGATCACTTCAGTGATACTGATGGTCGGCGCAGAGGGTTTAGTCATCGATTTCCAACAACGCGTGCCGATAGCGACCTGAGATCGCACAGTTCTTGACCAACAAGAGAATGTAAATCGAACGTCTGTTCAGCCCGATGACCCATTTCAGCAAGCGATCCCGACTTTTCTACCGCCGAGCCATTGTAAGCCGAATCGATAAGCAACAACACCCTGTTGCGCGTCGTGCGCAAGCGCGGCAGCCCAAGCCTCGCGCCTCCGACGGTCATCGGGATCGACGACTGGGCATGGCGCCGCAACCAGCGCTGTGGAACGCTGATCTGCGATTCTGAGCGACGAAAGGCGATTGCGCTGTTGCCGGATCGAGAGCCCGCCACCGCCTAGGCCTGGCTGGCGGCCCCAGCCGCAAATCGAAATCGTCTCGCATGATCGCGACGGCGGGTACAGGTTGGCGGCGCAAAAGGCTCTGCCGAATGTCGTTCATATCGCCGACCGTTGGCATTTGACGAGAACGCCAACCAGGCGTTCCTTGACGCTCGTTGTGCAAATCGATGCGCAACATCCGCGCCGCGGTCGGCGCCACAACGATCAATCCGGAACTGCTGACTTTGGCGGAGAAGCCTCAATACC
>JAYTRP010000514.1:0-11324 GCA_043746145.1 Hyphomicrobiales bacterium
CATGTCGGTTTCGACCGCGCGGATATCCTTCCTCGCCTTCGCGGCGTTGATGGGACTTTCGCTTTCGTCGGTGTTCCTCGTCTACACGCATATCTCAATCGCCCGCGTGTTTTTTGAGACATCGGCGGCGTTCGGAGCGCTTAGCATCTACGGCTACACCACGCAGCGTAACCTATCGGCGATGGGTTCGTTCTTGGTAATGGGGCTGTTCGGCCTGATCATCGCCAGCGTCGTTAACATCTTCCTGCAGAGCAGCGGCCTTCAGTGGGCGCTCTCCGTAATCGGTATCGGTATCTTCGCCGGCCTGACTGCGTGGGACACGCAGTCGATCAAGCAAGACTACTATGTCGGCGGAGCTTCAGAAGTGGCTGAGAAGAAGGCAATATTTGGAGCGCTGAGGCTGTACCTCGACTTCATCAATATGTTCCAGTTCTTGCTGATGATGTTCGGCGATCGCCGTAACTGAGATTGTAGTCGCCGTTTGAGTTTTTATCCCGGCCGCCCTCAGGCGACCGGGTTTTTTTTATGCAGAAGCTTGAGCGAAGCACTGCCCTCGCGTCGTGTATGGCCCTAGCCCCTGAGGCGTTGGCTAAGGAATGCTCCTAACCCTTCGCAATTTGGCTTATCCACCGATGTATAATTCATGCGGCGTGCGTGATCGCTTCGATTGCTTAAAGCAGCTTCACCCCGATGTTACTGTCCCGTGAGCGCCTAACGCCATGGCCTGAGACATTAAGGCTTACTTGCGCGGCTTCAGCAAAGGCATAGCCGCTCGAAAGCGGATGACAATCCGCCCGTCGGCGGCGTGGAGTTGCGCCTGTTAAGCATAGTCGTAGTAGCGAAGGTCGAACTCATAGGTCTTCTCGCTTCAATCGGCCTTTGCTTGACAGCGGTGATATCGTTGACATTTGCGGTGCTCATCGCGTGATAGACTGCCGCGCAAAGGTCGGAATGGTAGTTCATGTGCGCATTAGTCCCACAGACTTGGCTTGAAAAGCGCGCCCATTGCGACCATCGCCACGACAGGCGAAGGAATGTGGAATCGAACGGCAGCCTGCCTTTCCAACACCGTTTCGAATAGCTTGGAAAAGAATCGGGGGTGACGCAGTCTGTTGGCGTCGGAAGACGTGGGGCGCTTCGGGCTTTGCGCGCCACATGGCAGAGCCGCGCGCGCCGATTGTCCCTCGTGACTTGCAGATCAAGGATTGAAGCCGTTCCGCTCAAATTAGCAAAACGCAAAGTTAAGAACTGTCGGCGCGTCGTGAACCGACGCGCGAGAGCATCCGTGTCGTAATCGCCCACGCAACCAGTTAAGCTAGATTGAACCCGACAGCCGTAGGACAAGTCCGGCCACAACGGACCGGGTGCTTGTTGACAGCATTGAGCGACGGACGAGGGCCGCCCTACCCTGCCACCTCTCCGGCGACGCGGAAGAGGCGAAGAGGTTCACGAAGCTTTCTGCGCACCCGCCATCACATCGAGCGCCAGGTTAAGTATCAGCACGTTGACGCGCCGCTCCCCAACCAGCCCCAGCGCGCGGCCGTCGATATGCTCGGCCACCAACGCCCGCACGCGATCCTCCGATAGATTGCGCGCTTTGGCTACGACGGCGACCTGGGCGAGGGCGTATTCCGGACTGATATCGGGATCTAGGCCGGAGGCCGACGTTGTTACCGAGTCCCCGGAGATCGACCCCGTCCAACCGGCCTTGCGCAGCGCCTCAACTGAGGCTTTCACGCGGTCGAGCAGCTTTTGCGAGGTCGGTCCCAGATTGGAGCCGGTCGAATTGGCTGCGTTGTAAGGCGCGTCGATCGTCTTCGAGGAATCGTCGGGATGGGCGGGATCCTGCGTCTGCGTTGCCGAAGGACGCGGATGAAAGTATTTATCGGTCGCGAAATTCTGTCCAACCAAGCCTGACCCCACCGAAACGCCATCTCGCGCGAGCAGACTTCCGTTGGCCTGATAAGGTAAGGCGATTTGCGCGATCCCCGTGATGGCGAGTGGGTAGATGAGGCCCGTAAGAGCGGTGAACAGGACGATCAGCACGATCGCCGGACGGATTTGCGAGAGCATAGTTGAACTCCTCAGGCGAGATGAAGCGCGGTGACGACGAGGTCGATGATCTTGATTCCGATGAAGGGAACGACGACCCCCCCAAGGCCATAGATTGCAAGATTGCGGCGCAGCAAGGCGGCAGCGCCGATGGGCTTGTAAGGCACGCCTTTCAGCGCGAGCGGGATCAACGCAATGATGATAAGCGCGTTAAAGATGACCGCCGAAAGGATCGCCGACTTGTCGGAGTGGAGGCCCATCACGTTAAGCGCGGCCAGTTCTGGATAAGTGGCGACGAAGAGAGCGGGAATGATCGCGAAATATTTGGCGACGTCGTTGGCGATCGAGAACGTCGTCAGCGATCCCCGCGTCATCAGCAATTGCTTGCCGATGCCGACGATCTCGATCAGCTTGGTTGGGTCGGAGTCGAGATCGACCATGTTCCCCGCCTCGCGGGCGGCCTGCGTTCCGGTCTGCATAGCGACACCCACGTCAGCCTGCGCAAGCGCGGGTGCGTCGTTGGTGCCATCGCCGCACATCGCAATCAGGCGGCCGCCCTGTTGCTCCTTGCGGATATAGGCGAGCTTATCTTCCGGCGTCGCCTGCGCGATAAAGTCATCGACGCCCGCTTCCGAAGCGATCGCCGCGGCGGTCAGAGGATTGTCGCCCGTCACCATCACGGTCTTAATGCCCATCGCGCGCAGCTCGGCAAAGCGCGGGCGAATGTCGGGTTTGACCATGTCTTTCAGATGCACGATTCCGAGCAGGCGATCGTTATCGCTGACGCCAAGTGGCGTGCCGCCCGATCGCGAGATGCGATCGACAGCTTGGTTGAACTCGGCCGGCGCGTTTTCTCGCGTGTGGCGGGTAAACGCGAGGATCGAGTCCACGGCGCCCTTGCGCAGCATGCGGCCCGGCATGTCGACCCCGGAAATCCGGGTTTGCGCAGTGAAAGGCACGACTGTCCCATTTGCGACAGCATTGGTTGATTCTAGTCCATACCGCGACTTCGCGAGTGCGACGATCGAACGTCCTTCAGGGGTCTCGTCGGCGAGGCTGGCGAGTTGGACCACTTCGGCAAGTTCATGCTCGGTGACGCCGTTGACGGGAACGAACTCGTGCGCGGCTCGGTCGCCGAACGTGATCGTACCTGTTTTGTCGAGCAGCAGCGTATCGACGTCGCCTGCGGCTTCCACCGCGCGCCCCGAAGTCGCAATCACGTTGAAGCGAATTAACCGATCCATTCCGGCGATGCCGATAGCCGAGAGAAGGCCGCCAATCGTGGTTGGAATGAGACACACCAGCAAGGCGATCAGCACCGTGACGGAGAGGCGCGTTCCCGAATAGGTGGCGAGCGGCCACAGCGTTACGCAAACGATAAGAAAGATCAGCGTTAGGCCAGAGAGCAGGATCGAAAGCGCGAGTTCATTGGGTGTCTTCTGTCGCTCGGCGCCTTCCACAAGCGCGATCATGCGATCGATGAAGGTTGAACCGGCCGCGGCGGTGATGCGCACCTTGATACGGTCGGAGAGCACGGTCGTGCCGCCGGTGACGGCAGAGCGATCGCCGCCCGCTTCTCGGATGACCGGCGCCGACTCGCCTGTGATCGCCGACTCATTGACCGAGGCGACGCCCTCGACAATTTCGCCATCGCCGGGGATCGTGTCCCCCGCGACAACCAGCACAACGTCGCCGACGCGCAGGTCGAGCGCGTTGACGACCTGAAAAAGATCGCCGAGTGCATTCACGTCAACTAAACGCTTGGCTTTCATGTCGCTGCGGCTCTTGCGCAGCGTGTCCGCCTGCGCCTTGCCGCGACCTTCGGCGACCGCTTCGGCGAAGTTAGCGAACAGCACCGTGAACCAAAGCCAGAACGCGATTTGTCCGGTGAACAGGGGAGAGCCCTGCCCTGAAACGAGATCGCTGACGAAGAAAGCGGTCGTCACCACCGAGACGACTTCGGTGACGAAAATAACGGGGTTCTTGGCGAGCGCACGAGGGTCGAGCTTGCGTAGCGCGTCGATTGTCGCGGGTCCCAATATTTTCGGATCGAACAGGCTTTGCGATTGAGGTAGGGAGGGCATGGATTAAATCTCCGTTCGGCGAGGGGTCGCTTCAGAAAGCCTTGCCGTGCAGCATTAGGAAATGCTCGACGACGGGCCCAAGAGCGAGCGCAGGGAAATATTGCAGGAGGTAGAGGATCACGATTACGCCGATCAGCAGGCCAACGAAAAGCGGGCCGGTGGTTGGGAAGGTGCCGGCCGATGCCGGAGCCTTTCTCTTCAAGGCAAGCGAACCAGCGAGCGCGAGGACGGGGATCGCGTAGCCGAAGCGTCCAATCAACATGGCGAGACCCAGGGTCGTGTTGAACCAAGGCGTGTTGGCGTTGAGCCCAGCGAAAGCCGAACCGTTGTTCGCATTGGCTGATCCATAGGCATAGAGGATCTCGGTGAGACCGTGCGGTCCCGCATTGTTGAGCGAGTCCAGTGCGGGCTGGATCATCACCGAGGCGGCGGAGAAGCCGAGCACCACGACCGGGTAGATCAGCACCGCGAACATCGCGAGCTTCATCTCGCGCGTCTCGATCTTCTTTCCCAGATATTCCGGAGTGCGCCCAACCATGAGCCCCGCGATGAACACGGCGATCACCGCCACGATCAGGAAGCCGTAGAGACCAGCGCCGACGCCGCCCGGCCAGATACAGCCGGCGAGGATATTGAACAGCGGGACAAGGCCGCCCAAAGGCGTCAATGAATCGTGCATCGTATTGACTGCGCCGGTGCCGGTGCCTGTCGTGGCGGTAGTAAAAAGCGCATCCATCGCTTGGCCGAAGCGCACTTCCTTGCCTTCCATGTTGCCCTGCGCCGCATCGACGCCCAGCGCCGCGACGCCGGTCACGCCCGCGCTTTCGGACCAGTAGACGACGCCGACGCCAACCAAGAGCAGGATGCCCATCGTGACGAGGATCGCGCGGCCCTGACGCCAATCCCCGATGGCGCGGCCAAACGCGAGCACCGCGGACACCGGGATCAGCAGCAACGCCCAGATTTGGATGATGTTGCTCCAGGAATTCGGGTTCTCGAACGGATGCGAGGAGTTGGCGTTCATGAACCCGCCGCCGTTGGTGCCGAGTTGTTTGATCGCCTCCTGGCTCGCCATCGGACCGATTGAGATCGTCTGCTTCACGCCCTCGAGCGTCGCGACATCAACCGAGCCTTGCAGCGTCTGCGGCACGCCAAGCGCGACGAACACCAGCGCGATGACGATCGACATCGGCAGCAGAACGTAGAGCGTCACACGCGTAAGGTCGACCCAGAAATTGCCAATTGTCTTCGCGCCCGATCTCGCGAAGGCGCGTACGAAGGCGAAGGCGATGGCGAGGCCCGTGGCGGCGGAGAGGAAGTTGTGTGTGGTGAGACCGAGCATCTGAGTCAAATGACTCATCGTCGTTTCGCCGCCGTAGCTCTGCCAGTTGGTGTTGGTTATAAAGCTGATCGACGTGTTGAACGCCAGATCCGACGGCACGTTGTCGAACCCTTGCGGGTTCAGCGGCAGGTATTTCTGGAAACGCTGCAATAGAAACAACGTGACGAAGCCGGCGACGGAAAAAGCGATCGTCGCCATGGCATAGCCAAACCAACTCTGCTCTCGCGTTTCCTGGACGCCCGCTAGGCGGTAGAAGGCGCGTTCGACGGGTCGCAGAACGGGGGAGAGGAAGTTGTTTGAGCCCGCATAGACACTGGCGATCAGTGAACTCATGGGTATTGCTGAAAGGACGACGAGCGCTAGAACGATTAGGATCTGCGCCCAACCTACGATGGTCATGGGGTAGCCTCAGTTGGTGGGTTTTTCCGGTGAGAGGAGACTTCGGCGTCAGAACTTTTCCGGTCGCACCAGCGAATAAAGCAGGTAAACGGCGAGGCAGAGCCCAACGATAAGGCCGAGAATAGGTTCAAACATAATGTTCCTCACAAGCCTTCGCAGGCGACGATATAGGCGTACATCGCGCCAAAAAAGGCGATTCCAACCAAGAGATAGATGACGTCAGCCATGATGGCGCACTCCGATAGAGCCGCCTATTTCGTTTAAAGCGGGGTAAGCGGTCCATTCAGGAGGCGCCAATTCCGCATAAGGAAAACATAAGGACGACGTGCGGGCGCGTCTTTATGCAAACCTTACATTCCGGAGCGGCATTCGAAATGGATTCTTTGCGGCGAACCGCTCGATAATTATCGTCAGGTAGAGCCAAAAGGCGGCCGCGTGAGCATAGCTCCAACGCGGCTTGGTCGTGAGAGCTTGATCGCGATGAGTGTGTTCTCTTCAGAAATATTCGAAAGGCGCCTTCCGACGCTGGCGCCCATAGTTTTGCGCGGACTGTTCATCACGGCTGCGGCGGCTTTGTTCTTCGTTTGGGCGGCAGCGCCTTCGTAATGTCCGTGCGATCCGGAATACGGTATAAGCAACGTCGAGACGCCTGAACCGAGCTCGCCGTGCCCGACCAACGAAGACCAGATCCCGATGCGTTGCTCTCGCTGGCTGATGCGGGCAAGCGCGGCCGTCTACTTGTGTTCCTCGGCGCCGCGCCTGGCGTCGGCAAGACCTATGCCATGCTGCAGCGGCTGCGCGCCCTGAAGCTAGAGGGCGTCGATGTCGTGGTCGGCGTGATCGAAACCCATGGCCGGGCTGAGACGGAAGCGCTGGCGGAAGGGCTGGAAATACTACCGCGGCGCATCGTCCAGCGCCAGGGCGGTCAAATCGAGGAGTTCGATCTCGACGCGGCGATCAGGCGACGACCAAAGCTGATCGTGGTCGACGAACTCGCGCACACGAATGCGCCGGACAGTCGGCATCCCAAGCGTTGGCAGGACGTCGAGGAACTGCTGGACGCGCGGATCGACGTTTGGACCGCGCTGAACGTCCAGCATATCGAGAGCCTCGCCGACGTGGTCGCGCGCATCACTGGCGTGGTCGTGCGCGAAACCGTGCCCGACACCGTGCTGCGCGACGCCGACGACATCGTGCTGGTCGACATTACCGCCGAGGATCTGATCCAGCGGCTCGCCGAGGGGAAGGTTTATCTGCCGGAGACGGCGAAGCTTGCGCGGCAGAAGTTCTTCACGCTGCGCAACCTGACCGCGCTGCGCGAACTCGCGTTGCGCCGCGCCGCCGCCCGCGTCGACGACGACATGGTCGAGCAATTGCGCCAGAACGCGATCTCCGGCCCCTGGGAGACCAGTGAGCGGCTGCTCGTGTGCCTCGGGGCCGACGCCCTGTCGCTCGAGGTCGTGCGCGCCGCAAGCCGTCTTGCGACCGGCCTCAACGCGCGCTTCGTCGCCGTGAGCGTCGAGGCGCCGGGGCAGGAAGACGACGCGACGCGGAGCCGCGGTGTCGACGAGGCGTTTCGGCTCGCCGAGCGCCTTGGCGGCGAAACCGCGCGGCTCTTGGGTCGCGATCTCTCGGGCGAAATCCTGGCGTACGCCGAGCGTGAAAACATCACCCAGATCGTCGTTGGCCGCAGCCGGGCGGGTTTCCTGCAACGCCTCGCCGGGCGCGCCTTGTCGGACGCGCTGCTGCGCGAGGCGAAGGGCGTCAGCGTGCACGTTGTCACAGGCGAACCCGGACGAAAGCCGATCGCGCGAAGGTGGAATTGGCGCCTGCGCGCGGGCGAAGCGCCGTGGCGCAACTTTGCCGGCGCTGTCGCCGCGGTCGTCGTCGCAGTGCTGGTCGGCAAGGGTCTCGCAACGGTCCTGCCGACGCCCAGCGTAGCCATGGCGTTCCTGACTGCGGTGCTGATCTGCGCCGCCTTCCTCGGCGTGCGAGCGGCCATTGCAGCGGCGTTCCTGTCCTTCTTCGCCTATGATTTTTTCTTTATCCCGCCGCTTTACGCATTCACCGTCGCGGAGCCGCAGGAGTTCTTCGCGCTCGCCGTGTTCCTGATCGTCGCGATCCTGGTCGGCTGGCTCGCAGGACGAGCGCGCGATCAAGAGCGGCTCGCGCGCCAGAACGCAGCGACGACCCGGTCGCTGTTTGAACTGTCTCGCAAGCTTTCGGCCGCGGTGGCGCTCGACGAAATCCTAGAGGCCGCGACCGTCTACGCGCAAAAAACGCTCGGCGCGCGCGGCGTCGTGATGCTGTTGCCCGACGACGACGAATTGAAATTGCGCTCCGCCTGGCCCCCATTGGATGCGCTGGACGCTGGCGAGAGCGGCGCGGCGCGTTGGGCGCTCGACAAGGGCGAGCCGGCGGGCTGGCGCACGAGCACTTTGCCTAATGTGCGCTTCCAGTTCCGGCCGCTGGTCACAAGCCGCGGTATTGCCGGCGTTTGCGGCTTCGAGCCGATGAACCGCGACGCGCCGATCGCGGCGACGCTAGATTATGCGCTCTCACTCATTCTGGACCAGACGGCTATTGCGGTTGACCGCGCCGGGCTCATGAAGGAAGCGCTGCGCGTCGCCGCGCTGGAGGATAACGAAAAGCTGCGCTCCACCCTGCTCGCGTCGCTGTCGCATGACCTGCGCACGCCGCTCGCTTCGATCATGGGCGCCGCCACGACTCTGCAGGGTTTCGGCGACGCGATGCCGGCCGAGAAGCGTCGCGATTTGCTCGACACGATTGCGGAAGAGGCCGAGAGGCTCAAACGCTTCATCGCCAACCTTCTCGACATGTCGAGGCTCGAGTCCGGCGCGCTACGTCCGAAGATCGAGCCAGTCGAGATCAGCGAAGTCGCGCGCAGCGCCGTCGAGCGGGCGCGCAAAACCTTTCCCGGACAAGTCTACACCGCGAGCCTCGCGCGCGATCTGCCGTTTGCTCGCGGCGATGCCGGCCTGATTGGGCAGGCTTTGTTTAACCTGCTCGACAACGCGCACAAATATGGCGGCGGCGCTCCGGTGACATTGCATGCGCGCCAGGTCGGCGGCGAGGTGATCGTCTCGATCACCGACGAAGGGCCAGGGATAAAAATCGCCGACCTACCCCGCATCTTCGAGAAGTTCTACCAGGGCGGTAAGCCGGATGGTCGCAAGGCGGGCGTCGGCCTCGGCCTCTCGATCGCGAAAGGGTTGATCGAAGCGATGGGCGGACGCATCTGGGCGGAGAGCCCCGCCGCGCGGCGACGCGGCGCGAGGCTCACGATCGCCTTGCCAGCCGCTGAGATCGCCGCGAAGGCGCACGCATGAACGGACCTCGCATTCTCGTGGTCGACGACGAGCCGCAGATCCTCCGTTTCCTGCGTCCAGCGCTGGAGGCGTCCGGCTACGAGATGCGGCAGGCCGAGACCGGGCGCGAGGCGTTGCGGCTGGCGGCGAACATCGCGCCCGATCTGATCATCCTCGATCTCGGACTGCCGGACATGGACGGCAAGGAGGTGCTCGCGCAGTTACGCCTGTTCTCGAAGGCGCCCGTCGTCGTGCTTTCCGCGCGCGATCGCGAGACCGAAAAGATCGCGGCGCTCGACCTTGGCGCCGATGATTATGTCGAGAAGCCGTTCGCGATTGGCGAATTGCTGGCGCGATTGCGGGCTGCGTTACGGCATGCGAGCGGGGGCGAGACGGCGCCGACGCGCATCGAAGTCGAGGGCCTCGTCATCGACATGGAGCGCCGTGTCGTCACGCGAGACGGGCTCCTCATCAAGCTCACCCCGCGCGAATACGATCTACTCTGCGCGCTGGCCCGTCACGCAGGGCGCGTGCTCACCCACGCGCAGATCCTCAATACGGTTTGGGGGCCGGCGCATAAGGACGACACCCAGTATCTAAGGGTCTTTGTCGGCCAGTTGCGCGCCAAGATCGAACAGGACCCGGGCGCGCCATCGATCATTCGAACCGAACCCGGCGTCGGCTATCGGTTCAAGGACATCGACTGAGTCTCACGCATCGACCCCGACCCCGATGGGACAGGAGACGCCGGTGCCGCCGAGGCCGCAGTAGCCGCGCGGATTCTTGGCGAGATATTGCTGGTGATAGTCCTCGGCGAAGTAGAACGGGCCGGCCGGGGCAATCTCCGTCGTAATCGGCCCATGGCCTTTCGAGGCAAGCGCGCGTCCGTAGCGCTCAGCCGACTTACGCGCGGCGTCGAGCTGCTCGGGCGTGGTTGCATATATCGCCGAGCGATATTGCGTGCCGACATCATTGCCCTGGCGCATGCCATGGGTCGGATCATGGCCCTCCCAGAAAATCTGCAGCAGCCGATCGTAAGAAATCTTAGCCGGGTTGAAGACCACCAGCACCGCCTCGGTGTGTCCCGTCATTCCGCTGCAGGTCTCTTCATAGGTCGGATTTGGCGTCGAGCCGCCGGCATAGCCAACCGCGGTCACGTAAACGCCCTCGCCGGCTTGCCAGAATATCCGCTCGGCGCCCCAAAAGCAGCCCAAGCCGAAAATCGCGGTCTCATAGCCCTCGGGATAAGGGCCTTTAAGCGGCTTCCCATTGACATCATGAGCAGCCGCCGTGCGAAGCGGAGTATTGCGGCCCGGTAGCGCTTTCTCCGGCGTCACGATCTGAGTCTTTTTCGAAAAAAAGTTGAGCATTTTCGCCTCCGTATCCAGGGACCTTTTCGCACGAACTGGTCTGGGTGTTACCTTGCAAGCCGGTCGCGTCGCCCTCGCCTTGCCACCAACATGAGGATCAGACCGATAACCGCAAGGTCGAGAAAGGCCGGGACGTAAAGAATGTAAAGCAGCACGGGGTCCCAAAGCCAGGGCTGCACCTTGTGCGCAAGCGCGGGCAAAGCCGCGATTTTGGCGGGAAACACCTCGCCTAGCAGCACGCCGAACGGGGTAAGCATAACTTGCCGGTCGGCGAGGCTGCGCGCTCCGTCGATGACCGCCGAGGCGAAAGCGCCAGCGAGAATCAACAATCCCAAGGCGCGAATCAAAAACCGCAGCAAGGCCGATATCCTCGGAGAGCCGTCCCTACCCGCACTAGCAAAGCCACGCCGGCCCTGTCCATGCCGCTCTAAGGTTAGCGCGCAAGGTGTTATGGAACTTACGTGAGAAGCCTTCGGGGCTTGCGCACGAAGCCAAAGCGGTGTTATGCGCGCTGCTCGCGTGTCGCGCGTGTGGAGGGGTGGCCGAGCGGTTGAAGGCGCACGCCTGGAAAGTGTGTATGCGGGAAACCGTATCGCGGGTTCGAATCCCGCCCCCTCCGCCACGGTCTAAGCCATTCACTGCACTGCATAAAGGCGGTCTGCCCAACCAAACTTTCGACGACATATCCGGGGGTTGCGACGAGGATCCCAATCCGGGGGGCGGGAGAGACGCCCAAGGGCAAATTTTT
>JAYTRP010000515.1:0-3684 GCA_043746145.1 Hyphomicrobiales bacterium
GTTGATGCCGATCGGTTAAGCTCATGATGACCTCCCTATTGTTATTGAACGAGAGGTTACGACGATAATTCGCGAATGCAAGCTACAACCCAGCCAATATCGGCTTGTCCAGATCTTGCCGGTGCTTCACCGAAACATCTTTGAGGATAGCCAAAATTCATGAATCTGATTCAGTTGATTTATACGTCGCGACCGTTTGGTTTCGACAATGCTATCCTCAACGCAATCTTGATCGAAGCGCGTGCCAACAATCCAAAGCACGAGATTACGGGTGCCCTAATCTGCCGTGCCGATATGTATCTTTAACTTCTGGAAGGTGAGGCCGCACCAGTCGATTCCACGTTTGCGGGCATTAGGCGCGATGACAGGCATCTTGAAACGAAGATTTTGTATCGGATGCCTGCATCAAAGCGCTTATTTCCCGATTGGGCAATGAGGGACGATCCACCGAGATCCTGGATGTGGACGAAACGGGAAATCGCCGAGGGAGCGCTATCGCGAGCTTTGCCCGAAGATATCTTTCAAGTTTTCAAACGCGTCGCGACAGAGCCGGATTAATCGAGCGTAGATCGTGGGCGATTTTGCTAAGCGCAACTTCGCCTGATGTCGACACAGCGCAAGATCGAGGGGGCATCGAAGACAACGCGCGAAATCCGTTTGTCGCAGCTCCATCAGAAGTATCTGGCTGAGATTGAAGGCGTAAACACAAGCTACTGTGGCGGCGCTTTTAAAGAGAAACCGCGAGGCGCATCTTCGCAACAACGCATGAAAGGTTGCTGGAGGAATAGATGATCTACAAAGTGTTCGGCTCTCGGCGCTTTAATTCTCTCGGAGTCGCCGATCAGCCTCGCCGCAGAGTCGTATAAAATAGTTGCAACGAACGAACTGGCAATGACGGTCGCATGTGACGTAAAAGAGCAGCAGACTGAACGAAACCTGCATTAAATGAAAAAACTGATCAGTCACTGCATCGTTGCTAGCCCACTCATATTCTATTTGTATTCTGCCGAGTCAGAAACGCATTACTGTTTCGTCGCGACAGATTGTTCAACTTCCATTCGCATCCAATCCGAGCAGCCATCGGTTCAGCATCCAAAATGAGGCGTCGCCTGATTGCGGGGCATCGTGTGCGGACATAAAACCCGACTTGGCTGCGGCCCGAATATCGCTCGGGGTCATCTTATAGAGGTTCCGAAAAGCACGGCTAAAGGCCGTCGCTGTCGTAAACCCAAACTGTCCGCCGATGGCTCCGATCGGCTCATCGAAATGCGACGGGCTCGTGATGAGCTGATAGGCGTGCATTAGGCGCCGCTGTTGAATGTAGGCGCGAACGCCGCCAAGAGGCTCAAACAATCGATAGATTGATGCGCGTGACAATCCGAATTGCTTTGCGAGAGACTCGGGGTCCATTTGCAAGTCGTCGAGCCGGCGATCGATCGCGCGGCGGATCAACTGCAGCGTGGTTATTGCGTCACCTGAGACGGATAAGTCTTGGGGCGGGATCGACGGTCCAAGGCAAGCCGCCAGTAACGCAGCCGTCCCTTGAACGATGGCTGATTGCTCGGTCACGCCGATGTTGGCTGCTTCCGCATGCATCATCTGCATATGCGATTTCAAGAGATTGTTGCGGGGCGCGCCATTGCGGAGGATGAGGCCGTGCAGTCCCTCCATGTCCAAGACCATCGGTGCGATCAAGTCGCGCTGCAAGGTGAGCGCGAGATTGGTGTAGGGCTCGGCGCGAATGATGCTTTGCCGCGTCAGATCGATCACGACGATGTCGCCAGGCTGAATTCGCGATTGGATGCCTTCGGCGTCAAGTTGATAGCCGCCGTCCAGATAGACCTGCACCAGGATATTTTCGATGCCGCTCTTTGCAATGACTGCGTGGGATCGTTCGAAGGTACATGCCGACGATGTCGTGCTCGTGATGGCAAGACCGGGCAAAAAATAGCCCGTCGTCTCCATCGCGAACGCGGCTTTCTCGTCGAGAGACAAAGCAGCAATTTCAAACATCGGCGAAACCGAAGCCCGCCACATCTCGAACTCGCCTGGCGTGCCGGGCGTGACTTTCAAACTGAACTGAGCCGGCGAACCGGCTTTCGCGCTTGGATGAGGCATGGCGCGCCTAATCTCCTAGAGGCCATCCGGAGCAGCCGGCTGCGCTGTTCAATACGTCCCGTTCGTCAATGCGAAAGAAAGCGACGAATTGCGGCGTGGTCAATTAGCAAACGACTTCGATGCCCGAGATTTGTTTGCTCCGGTAAACGTCGTGCCGCTGTGCAAAATGTCTCAATTAATAGCCTGTTCGTCTCAATTTTTATCGATCGACGGAACTGTCGTTGACCTCCTGACAGCACGCCATCTAGGTGGATTCGCGCATATTTGAATTGCGGGGCGAACGAGAGGGGCATGTCAGTGTCTGGGCGCTTTGAACTGGCTTGGGTCGTTGCCATCTCGTTAATGCTGCCCGTCTCCGCCTTTGCCCAAACCGCGTCGCAGATCACGCCGCCGAGTTTTGCGCCGAACCTGGAGCGGGGCGGCGGGCTGGTCATTCCGGGCGGTGGCGGGCTGGCGGCGCCGGCGGGTTCGGACAAGCTGTTCATCAAACTGTCGGGCGTCAGCGTCAAGGGCGGATTGCCAGAGCTGGCCGCAGCGACGGCGGCACTCGAAGCCAAGCTGATGGGTCAACGGGTCTCCGGCGCGGAGGTGTTCGCCGCCGCGCGCGAGCTCGAGGCGGCCTATGCGGCGGAGGGCTATGTGCTGGTCCGCGTCATCCTGCCGCCGCAGCAACTGACCAATGGCGCGCGGCTGAAGCTCACCATCGTCGACGGCTTCATCGAGCGGGTCGAGACCAAGGACGTTCCCGAGCGGGTCCGCCAGCGCATCGCGACGCTGGTCGGGCCGCTGACCGGCCGTCGCGGCCTAACGCTCCGCGAGATCGAACGCCGCGTGCTGATCGCCGGCGATACGCCCGGCGTGATCCTGCGCTCGACGCTGAGCCCCGGCAAAGGTGAAGGCGCGACGGTGCTCGTCATCGACGCCAAGTATCAGGCGGTGTCGGAGACGCTGACCTTCGACAACACGCTGTCGGCGGCGCTGGGCCGCACCACGCTCGGCGCCGGGCTGGACTTCAATTCCATCGCGGGTTTGGGCGAACTGGTCTATCTGCGCGCCTCCGGCCATCCGGACGGCGGCAGCAACGGCTTTGCCGAGACCTATCCGCGCAATCGCACGCTGGCGGCCGGCGTCATCCTGCCCTTGTGGGTCGAAGGCCTGACCTTCAATGCCGAATATACCGACGCCCGGACGACGCCCAAGATCGTCAACGGCGTCCAGACCACCAGTGCGTTCGATCGCCTGAGCCTGCGCCTGCGTTACGCCTGGCTGCGCGGCCGGGCGGCGAACTTCAACAGCGAAGTCTCGTTCGACGCGCAGGACGAAAAGCTCAGCCTGTTCTTGGCGGGCGTGCCGGTGCCGCTGTCGCAGGATCGCCTGCGCATCGTGCGCTTCGTCAACGACGGCGACGTCATCACGCCCTGGGGCGCGGTAATCTCCGGCCGCGCGACCAACTCGTTCGGCCTCGATGCGCTCGGCGCGCGTACCGCGGCCGAGGCCACTGCGATCCTGCCGCTGTCACGACAAGGCGCGGACGCGACGTTCCAGAAGTTCGACATCTCGCTCGGC
>JAYTRP010000516.1:0-11313 GCA_043746145.1 Hyphomicrobiales bacterium
GGCCGATCAGAATAGCGATCCCAAGGAAACCGAACAACACTCCTATTGCCTTGGGCCCCGTCAGCCGCTCCGTTGTCGTCAGGAAATGCGCGGAGATGACTGCAAATAGCGGCGTGGTCGCATTTAAAATCGATGCCAACCCGCTGGCGATACGGGTTTCTCCGAATACAATGAGCGTAAAAGGGATGACGTTGTTCAGCGCACCCATGATAAAAAACTGCCGCCATAGGCGTGTCGTCCAAGGCATGTAATCGCGTCTTACGAGTAGAAACAGGTTCATGGCGAGTGCAGCTAAGCCCACTCGCCCGAGGACGACCGTAAAGGGAGGGACCTCCTCAACGAGGACTTTGAAAAAGAAAAACGACCCACCCCACAATATTGAGAGGACGAACAGCAAGATCCATTCTCTCGAGCCCATAGTAGGCGTTTTGTCGTGAAGCTGCATGCTCGTCCTGCCAGATGACTATCGGTCAAGCAGGCTATCAAGAGCGGTAAAGGGCAGACAACCCGTTTCCGACTGTCAATTTGGAAGCGATACCGGACGCCCAGAGCACCGCAAGCGGCGCTATGAGCGCTAGCCATCGATTTGTTGGGTTTCAGGTTCACCCTGAAGTCTCCTTCGTCGTCCGTGAAGACCCTGCTTCACGCGGCTACGGCCAGAAAGCATAAGCCGCCTCGCTCCCAGGCGGCAGCGATCCAGAGGCGCAAAAAAACCGCCAGCCAAGCCAGCAGGCGGCGGAAGTTGTAGACAGGGGCGGCGAGGGCCGCGTTGGTTGCGTCGCCCATGGCGTGGGCGAGGCGGTTGCGGTCCATCCGGTGGTCGGATTTGAGATGACCGATGCAAGGTTCGACAGCGGAACCGCGCTTCAGGTCGCGTTTGATCGCTTCGGTGACGCCCCGCTTTTGGCCAGAGAGGTAACCCTCATGTCGATGATCTGATCCAGTGTCGCGCGAAACAAATCCGTCTGCCCTTTCTCCCGACGCTCCTTTGGCCGCATTGAAAATCCCCGAATCGCGCCTCTCCAGAGGAGAGAATCACGACCCGGCGCCAGTTGCAATTTGCAAGGTATTCGTGGCGCCAGGGTCAGAATCCGGCAGAAACGGACACTTGTGAATTACTGGAAAGCCCTCAACTCCAAGAGGTTGAGAATTCCATACGGACGACTAACAAAAATGATGGCGGTTAAGCAGCGCAGAAGCCGCGAAGCGGTTTTGTGTTGCTCGATGGCGGATAAGCGATTCAAGGCTCGCAAGCGACAACCTTGTAAGTGTCGCCATCGAGGCGCTCTTACCTCCCCTCTCCAGCCCAGTTGGAATCGTTGCCGGAATGATAAAACTGCTGATCGTCGTTGACGACTTCGTCGCCGGCGGGGCGTTTAAGGTTGGAGAGCGTCTGGCGCATGGTCTTGCCGGGACGCATCGAGTCCTATTCAGTTGCAACCATTCCCCGATTAACGCGGCGGCGCGACGGGGTCTTACTGAAGCGGGCGTAGAGATCGTCAGGTTGTTTGCGCATGCGGGCGAACCGCGGCGTGCAATCTGTGATTTCGATAGCGCGGCGGCGCTACTCGCGCGGACGGCGCCCGACAAAATTCTGTTTATCGACAGCGCCCCACACTCGAGCATCGCGGCGAAAGACGCCTCACGCGAATTGGGCGCTCCCTACGTCTCGGTCGTCAATTTTGTCGATAAAACGACGCCGGCGGCCTTCCAGCGCTGGAGCGCCGACGTCCTACGCGCCGCGAATGCAGCTTATGCCAACGTATTCGTGTCGGCGGCCGCAAAGGCCGACTACGAGGCAAGTTATCCCGGCGTCACGGCGCCTCTCCTTGTCGTGACGAACGGCGTGCCTGACGCCTTCTTTGAGCAGGTAACGCCGCAGATGCGCGAAACCCTGCGGCGTCAACTTGGAATCCGTGACGACGAGGCGATGCTGCTGCTTCCCGGCCGGCTCGAGCCGCGCAAGGGGCAGCACGTGGCGCTCTCTGCCTTCGCCGCCCTCGCCTCGCGCGATAAAGGACCGAGCTTGCGGCTCGTCCTTGCCGGACACGGGACCGAGGAAGAAAAGCTGAAGCTCATCGAGCAGACCCGCGCGCTGGGTCTCAGCGGCCGCGTTCAATACCTTGGCCCGCGCGACGACCTGCCGTTTTTGCTCGACGCCTGCGACATCGTGCTGATGCCGTCGTATCAGGAGGCGGATGCCCTCGTTAGCAAGGAAGCGATGGCCAAGGGACGGCCGGTCGTGGCGAGCGATCTCGCCTCCGTTCGAGAACAGGGCCACACGGACGCGTTGCTGATCCCCGTGCCTGACGACACGCCGGAGAGGTCCGTCGCGGCGCTCGCCGAAGTTCTCGACGACCTCAGCCGCGACCCGGCAAAGCGGGCGGAGCTAGGCCGCAGCCTGCGCGAAATTGCGCAAAACCGCTTCACGATGGCGCAAATGATCGACGCCTACATACAAATCATCGAAGCAATGCCGAGGCGCGGCGATGCGGTGCGAGTTCAAAAACCTCCGGTCATCCTCGGCTGCTGGCTTCAAATCGCCGAGTCGCGTTACGCCAGCGGTTTCTTCAAAGACGGATGGTCCGATGTCGAGAATGACGGAATCTGGAGCGTCGGCGCCCGCTCGCGGATTCTCTTCACGCTCGATAAATCGCAAAATGACCTGTCCTTCACTTTGGATTGCTGGCCCCTAACGCCCGGAGAGTTCGACGTGTGGGTGAACGGACGGAAACTCAAGAAATGGACGTTCCTTAACTGTGAGCGCACCCAAAGAACATTCCGGTTGTCGCTACCCTCCCCCAAGCGTCGGTTCCTCATCAGCCTTTGCAATCCAAATCCCGCCTCGCCGTTTGCGCTCGGACTCAACGACGATCGGCGCACCCTTGGTCTTTACGTCCACGCGCTGCGCATTGACGTCGGCTCCGACCCACAGCGCTGGCTCGCTGGGGCGCTTCGGCGCATCGCGAAGCTTTGGCGCAGCGTGCACGCGGCTGAATAGTCCTGCTTATTGCCTGCGGCGCTGGGCTCCAGTATCGCGTCCCCTTGCGGCGGCAGTTCCTCGCTGACAGGACAGAAAGATTGGCCGCGTTTCTTCCGGGTGGACGTCCTAACTTCAGCTTGATCAGGACCCTCGATTTTGGCGATCTTGGCCTCGGCGATGTTCTAATGGCCTGGGTGGGGCTCCACGCGCTATTGAGCAATGGCTTTCGGCCGACCGCGCGCGACTGCCTCATGTATGTCCCCGACGAACTGGCCCCGCTTGGGAACAGCCTGTTCGCGACCTTCGATATTCGCGTGCATGGGGTGCGCCCTTTCAGTCCACGGGCCCAAACAAGTCCGGTCTTTACGGCTTCCCCACCCGAGAGTCTCAAGGATTGGCTCAAGACCTACTTAGGGCCAGATTGGCGGATGCATTGTTTCGACGCGCTCGACGCGCAAAAAACCATCCCGCTGTTTGACCGACTCGAAAGCAGGAGGGCCCGCCTTCGCCTTTTCCTCTCCGAATGGATTTTCTACCAGCGGCGCGGCTGGAGGGGCGCGACTCCGGAATATCTGGGTTATCGCCTTTGGCGTCCGCTCGCGGCGAAGTTGGGCCTGCTGCCGGCTCCATTCCTGACCCTGATTAAACGCGCGCTGCCGTTCCTGCGCGCCGAAATCGCCCGCTATGTCGATGAGCGCTTCGCGGCGGGCCATGTCGAAGCGGGTATCGCCATTTTTCCCGCCGGCAAGTCGTTCCAGACCTTTCCCGCTTCCGCCTGTCGCGCAATTCAGGACATCCTGCCACACGAGCAGGCAATATTTTACGTGCAGGCGGACGATCCGTGGCTGGCGAACTATCGCAAAGCCGGCGTCAACCTGAAGTTCCTAAATTCGGTGGAGGACTGCTTCTACGTGATCAGGACGGCGAAAAAGCTCCTGACAACCGATAGTTTCGCGTCGCATGTCGCTCAGCTACTTCGCGATGATTTCGTGTTGGCCCTGTCGCGCGATCTGCGCGAGAACGTCGTGCATCCCGGCGCCACGCCGACCATCGTCGCTCATCATCCTGTCTGCGCGCCCTGCAGCTATATCACGAGGACCGATTCAAGCGACTGCCCGGCGAAACATCCAAATTGTCTAGCTTTTGAGGATTCGCGTTACGTACGCGATCTCGCAGCCTCCCTGCTCGCCATGCCGTCGCTTTCAGCGGCGCACTATTGATCTGCAACGAATTTCAGACGGAAGTTCAGCAGAGCGCCGTCAGCACAGCTTCGTCCCGGTTGTCCACCAGGACGCGTTGATGCGCGAGCGCATCAAGAATGTGGAAAGTCGTCTCGCGCTGGACAGCCGGCGCCCGGTTTCGTTTAGATAGGGCAAAGGTATTCGGGAGCGGCGACCGTCAACCGATTTGACAGCGCCATCCGAGTTTCCAATTATCGCGCCCTAACAGAGACATCTTCATGATCGATCTCGTCATAAAGAATGCGCGACCCATCGGACGCGGCGGCGCGCTCGCGGACATTGCCATTGCCAACGGCAAGTTCGTAGCGATCGAGCCGACGATCGCGGCGGATGCGCCGATGATCGACGTTGATGGCCGGCTCGTCACGCCGGGCTTCGTCGAGACCCATGTTCACCTCGACAAGTCACGCATACTCGATCGCTGCTCCATGACGCGCGGCGACCTCGCCGAGGCGATCGCCGTTTCGGCCAAGGCTAAGGCCGAGTTCACGGCGGAGGACGTTCACGACCGTGCGTCACGCACGCTAGAGGCGGCTATTCTCCAAGGCACGACCCACATGCGCACGCATCTGGAGGTCGATCCCACGATCGGCTTGCGTGGTCTCGAGGGCGTGGCGCCGCTGGCGCGCGAATTTGCCTGGGCGATCGACCTGCAAATCTGCGTTTTTCCTCAAGAGGGACTGCTCAACAATCCCGGCACCGACGAATTGATGGTCGAGGCGTTGAAGCGCGGCTGCCGCGCGGTCGGCGCCGCGCCCTACACCGATTCCAATCCCCATGGGCAAATCGATCGTGTATTTGAAATGGCGCGAGAGTTCGACGTCGACATCGACATGCATCTGGATTTCGGCGCGACCGCCGATGGCATGACCGTCGACTATGTCTGTCGCTGTGCCGACGCTTACAAATATGGCGGCCGGGTCGCGATCGGCCATGTCACGCGCGCGGCGGCGTTGCCGATCGCGGAATTCGAGGCGCTCGCCAAGCGGCTTGCTAACGCCGGCGTCGCGCTGACCGTGCTGCCCGCCACCGACCTCTATCTGATGGGTCGCGAGCACGTTCATGACCACAACGTTCCGCGCGGCGTCACCCCGGCGCATAAGCTGCTGCATCACGGGGTTAATTGCTCGCTGTCGACCAACAACGTGCTGAACCCGTTTACGCCGTTCGGCGACAGCTCCCTCATTCGGATGGCGAATTTGTACGCCAACATCGCCCAGGTCGGGAAAACCGCTGACATGGACGAATGTTTCGACATGGTGACAGGCCGTGCCGCGCGCCTGATGCGATTGACGGATTACGGCGTCGAGGTGGGCAAGTCCGCGGATTTTGTCGTGATCGACACAACAGCGCCATCGCTCGCGGTCGCGGAAGTCGCGCCGGTGTTGAAGGTCTTCAAGCGCGGGCGCATGACAGTGATACGCGAGGCAGGTAAGTTGCTGCGGCCGGGCTCTTAGAGCGACAGGCGCGTAGGAACAGCGTCAGTCGTTATCACAGGGCTTGTCGCGTTCACCTACGTTAGTTGACGGTGCCCAGTCGGGACGTCTTAACGCAAAACGCGCAATTGATGCCCGCAGCGAGCACGGACTAGACGACAGAGGCCGCCTTTGCGGCCTTGCCGGCGCCGGAGGCGGGGCTGATAGGTTGATCCATGTCCAAGGTTCACGGGTTCAGGACGCCAAGCCAGCCCGGGTCAGTGACGCGACCTCTATAGCCCTGGCGCAAGAAGCACGTCCGCGCCCTACGGGACGGGCAGATCTCAAGAGCAAAATCGCGGTGGGCTTTCCACAGAGGACCGGAAAACACCTTCACGTTCCCGCACCACTCGATTCAAGCTCTTTAAAACTCGCGCGCTTTGGCGACTTCAGCCGGTGTCACGCTTCCATGCTGCGCGCCGAAATGACCGATGACATAATTGCTGAGGGCCGCGATCTCCACGTCCGTATACGCTTTGCCAAACGCCGGCATGTTGATGTTCCCCTGCGACGTTTCAAGCCGAACTCCCCGCAGAATCACCTGCACGAGGTTGGCGCCCTTGGGGTCGTTGACCGTTTGGGCGCCGATGAGGGCCGCATGCGGCGTCTGCTGGCCCTCGCCGGTCCAGGCATGACAACTCGCGCAGGCCCCTTGGAACAGGGTTAGGCCAAGCGAGGCCGCCCGGCTCTCCTCTGCGGGCGGGCTATAGGCGGCCGACATTTTGGCAAGCGGTGGGTCGAGGTTGACCGGCGGTTCGGATCCCGTGTCGCTGGGAGCGATCGTGCGCAGATAAGCGACGGCAGACCGGATGTCTTCCGGGGTAAGATAGCGCAGGCTGTATGATACGGCTTCGGCCATGTTTCCAGCGGCAGAACCGCGCTTATCGGCATGACCGTTCGAGAGATAGCTGGCGATCTGGTCGTCGGACCAGCCGCCTAATCCAGCATTCTTATCGCTCGTGATATTATACGCAACCCAGCCCTCCGTAACGGCGCCGGCAAACTTACGGCCGTTGTCGAGACCATAAAGCGCGTTGCGCGGCGTGTGGCATTCACCGCAATGGCCGAGCGCCTCAACGAGGTAACGGCCGCGATTGACGTCCTGGGTCTTGGTTGTGTCAGGCTGATCGGGTTGGCTGGGGACGAACAGGAGCTTCCAGAAGCGCATCACGTAGCGTTGGTTGTACGGAAACGACAGCGTATTTGCCGGCGGCGTCGCGCGGACGGGCGCAAGGCTGAACAGATAAGTCTTGATGGCGAGCGCGTCGGCATTGGAGGTCAGCGCGTAGGACGCGTAGGGATAGGCCGGGTAGAGATCTTCGCCGTTCTTGCCGATGCCGTGATGCATAGAACGGACAAATTCGGCGTCGCTCCAGGCGCCGATGCCCGTATCCTTGTCAGGGGTAATGTTGGGTGCGTAGATCGTGCCAAAGGGCAGCTTAAAGGCGAGGCCGCCCGCATATTGCTTGCCGCCGGGAGCGGTATGGCAGGCGACGCAATCGGCGGCGCGAGTTAGATATTCACCGCGGGCCAACAGCGCCTGTCCGCTTGGCATGTCGGCGGGAAGCGAAACCTCCTCCAGACCATGAGGAACGAACAGAAAGGCTGCGACCGCGATCACGGCCACGACGACAAGTCCTAGGACGATCAGCCCCCAGCGCTTCATAAGCGGTCCTGCTCCCTTGTTCGCACGCCAAGCTCGCTTAGAGACTCGCCGCTTTAACACTTAGGTCGGCCGGGATATCGGCGTCGGCGTTGCCCCCGCCAAATCCCGGCGCCCGCAGTTGGTCGCGATCGAACGGCAGCTCCCGAAGCCGCTGGCCCGTGGCCGCAAAAATCGCGTTGCCGAGCGCAGGCGCCGCCGACACCGTGCCCGTCTCCCCCATGCCGCCGGGGCTATCGCCATTGTTGATCACATGAACCTCGAAAGACGGCACCTCGTTGATCCGCATTTGCCGGTAATCATTGAAATTGTTCTGATCGACCTTACCGTTCGAAAAGGTGATGCCGTTGTAGAGCGCAGCCGAAAGCCCAAACACGACTCCGCCCTCGACCTGAGCTTTCACGCTGTCAGGGTTGATGTTGATCCCACAGTCTACCGCGGCGACGATACGGCGGAGCTTTACCTCGCCAGCCGGCGTGACGGTGGTCTCGACAACCACGGCGATATAACTTCCGAAGGAATCGTGCAGCGACACGCCCCGCCCGGTACGCTCCGGCAGCGGTGTGCCCCAGCCGGCCTTTTCCGCAGCTAGGTCGAGCACCGCCCGCGCGCGCGGGTTCTTGTCGAGCATCATGCGCCGGTACGCGACCGGGTCCTTGCCGGCGGCGTGAGCGAGCTCGTCCATGAAGCTCTCGACAACGAAAACATTGTGCGTGGGGCCTACTCCGCGCCACCAATTGACCTTGACTGGCGGATCCTTCCGAATCCAATCAACCCGCATCACGGGAAAGTCATAGGGCGGCTCCACAGCGCCCTCGATCGCATCGGAATCGAGCACGCCTTCGGGCAGCCCCGTGGGCAAATAGTCGCCAAGTACGGAGCCGCCGGTGACCCTATCGGTGAAGGCTGTCACTTTGCCGTCGGCGTCTAGGCCGGCCGCGATATGGTCGTAGTACATGGGACGGAACAAGTCGTGCTTGATGTCCTGCTCCCGCGTCCAAATAATCTTCACAGGGTATGACACCTGTTTGGCGATCGCGACCGCTTGCACGATGGAATCTGCAACTAGGCGTCGGCCAAAGCCGCCGCCAATCAGGTAATTGTGAACCGTCACCTTCTCGACAGGCACGCCGGCCGCTTTCGCCGCTGTAATCTGCACGGCGGTGGGAACCTGGGTGCCGACCCAAATCTCGCATTCGCCGGGCCGGACGTGAACAACCGTGTTGATCGGCTCCATCGTGGCGTGCGCCAGGAACGGAAGCTGGTAGTTGGCCTCGACTCGCGTCACCGCCTGCTTGAACACCGCGTCGGCATCGCCCACTATCCGGCCCATCACGGGTTTTCCAGTCTGAGCGGCCGCTTTCAAGTCGGCCATCATCTGAGCGCTTGAAAGCGAGATCTTAGGCCCGGAATTCCAGGTGATGTCGAGCGCCTCCACGCCTTTCTGCGCGGCCCAGAAATGATCCGCGATCACCGCCACGGCATTATCGATTTTAACAACGTCGACGACGCCCGGGATGGCCCGCGCGGCTTTATCGTCCAAGCTGTTCAAAGTACCGTCCACGACGGGCGCAATGGACAGCGCGGCCACTTTCATTCCGGGCAATCGAACATCGATGCCGTATTGCGCCGAGCCGTTCACCTTGTCAGGCGTGTCTACGCGCTTGGCGGGGGCGCCAATCAGCTTGAAATCCTTGGGCGCTTTCAGCGCTACATTCTGTGGCACGGGCTCCTTCATGGCGATCTCGGCCAACTGCCCGTAGGTCGAACTCCGCCCGCTCGCGCTATGCGTGACGGCGCCGCGCGCCGCCGTGCATTCGGCTGCCGCAACGTTCCACTGGCGTGCGGCGGCCGCGATCAACATCGTTCGCGCGGCCGCTGCGGCTTGCCTCATGGGCGCCCAGGCGCCGCGGATCGACGTCGAGCCACCTGTAGCCTGCGACTTGAGGATGGGCTGCTGGTACAGCTTCTCGTCGGGCGGAGCCGCCATGACTTTGATCTGATCGAGGCCGACTTCCAGCTCCTCCGCCAGAAGCATGGCTTCCCCGGTATAGATGCCTTGGCCCATTTCCGTATTAGGAATCACGAAGGTGATCGCGTTATCGGGCGCGATGCGGATGAAGCCGCCGGGGTTGAAACCCTTGAAGGCGTCGCCCGTCTGCTGATTGCCGCCTGCGATCGCCTTGAGGCTCGGCTCCTCGCCGGCCGCCCAAGCCTTGTTGCGGCCCCACACGAAGCCGACCATCAGGCCCACCGCGCCGCCAGCGAGGAATCGCCGCCGGGTCGCCATCGTTAGATCGGATGATTCGAGACGACCATAAGTCGGGCCGGAAAGTTGCTGCGCCACGGTGCTTTGCCCCTCGTTCAAGCTTGGCTCGCATGTTTGATCGCGGCGCGAATGCGCGGATAGGTGCCACACCGGCAAATGTTTCCCGACATCGCGGCGTCGATATCGGCGTCGGTCGGCTTGGGTGTGCGGCTTAACAGCGCCGTGGCCGACATGATCTGTCCGGACTGGCAGTAACCGCATTGCACGACTTCAAGGTCCAACCAGGCCGCCTGGATCGCTTTGCCGGCCGGTGTCTCACCCACCGCCTCTACTGTCGTCACCGGTCGAGCCCCGACCATCGAAACCGGCAACACGCAAGACCGAACGGGCTTTGCGTCAACATGAACCGTGCAAGCCCCGCACTGCGCGATGCCGCAGCCAAACTTCGTGCCCGTCAGGCCGATCAGGTCGCGAAGCACCCAGAGCAGCGGCGTATCGCCGGCTACGTCCACATCATGCGCTTGCCCGTTGACAATAAGATGAACCATTCCGGCCTCGTATTGTTAAACACTGCCCGTTATATCCAATGCGAACTAGCGGTACGTTCCGTTTGGAAAACATCACACAATATACGCGAGGAAGCATCAACTCGCCAAGCGGATGACTCTTGGGCGCCGTACTGTGCTGGGTGACGGCTGTGACTTATTTCGATCAATAACCACAACGGGCGCGTATTCTTTTAGTTCAAATAATTTCTGACCGTTCATCGCGTCGGGGGATGCGTGTCGTTTAATAGTTGATACAAGCGCTGACGCAGCGGCGAGTAATTATGCAGAGGGAATGTTTTTAACTCGCTCGTCGAGCCAGACCGCATAGCCGACGAATTGGGTCGCTATCCCGGTGAGCGACAGCGCTGGCGATTCGGTCTAGCCAGCACACCGACCGGGCGCTTCGGCAGGCGCCCTTCCCGAGCGGCTGTGTTGAGTTGATCCGTATCACAGACCAAAGCGAAAGCTGAACGAGAGTATCGTGGCCGCCCCGAGGATGCCGCTGGAAACGCGGGCGTAGCTTCGACGCTGGGTTCAGGCGACTCGTGGACAACAGCGCCAACATTCGTCGTTCGCCGGAAATGAGACCATTTGTGGGACTAGAAGGCGCGGGTTGGCGGCAACCCATTGTTACAATTCAATAAGCGATGAAGTGGTGCCCCTAGCCGGAATCGAATAGACTGGTCATGCCTTTGTAAAATAAGAATAATTTATTTCACAACAAATTTTTCTACCAACTTTTATACCAACAAATCGAGTGGCTGGGCGACGCCAGAAATATCTCTCGATAGGAGTGGAGTGGTTGTAGCTCCAAACGGCGACTTAAGGTTTTAACCCCCCACGACTACAGTTCGAATGTTCAAGCTGTAGCGGCCGCAGTCTTGCCAACCAAGCGACGTACGGATTCGAGCAACGGCAAAAAAATGTGTCGACCGATTCCAAGCGCCGGCACTCCGCCGGTTCAACGCAAAATAGATTAAGTAATAAACCACGACGAACAATCCCGATACTGGACAGTCCGCCTAACTCACTGCGCCGCAAAGCTCGCAAGTACGTTTAAGACGCCAATCGCGTGGAATTTTTCATGGCCAGCGGTCATAATAGCATGAAATGGCAGACACACGACCACATCGT
>JAYTRP010000517.1:0-11304 GCA_043746145.1 Hyphomicrobiales bacterium
CAAGCGGCTCGGGTAGTTCGACCGTCACCTACAGCTACACAGTCGCGTCCGGGCAGGACACGACCGACCTGACCGCGACGGCGCTCAACGGGACGATAGCGGACGGCGCAGGCAATGCGCTCGCCAACGCTGGCTTAACAACCATCGACACGCATGACATCATCGACACCGTCGCCCCAACCGCGACGTCGATCAACACTGTCGGCAGCGCGCTGAACAAGGCCAGCAGCGATCAGTTCACCGTCACCTTCTCGGAAGCCGTGACAGGCGTCGCCGCTAGCGATTTTACAGTTGCGACCACGACCAATCCTGACGGCGTCGCCGTGAGCGACAGCGGGATTACGGTCGCGGGCAGCGGAACGACCTACACGGTCACGGTCAAAACCGTTACAGGCGACGGCACGCTGGGCCTCAACCTCAACGCTAATGCGACCGGCATCGTCGACGCGGCTGGCAATGCCCTCACCGCGCCTTTCACCGGCCCGGCCTCCACGGTCGAGCACACGCCGAAGGTGGCGACTGTCAGCGCCTTTGTCGCCAACCAAGCCGCACTCGATCTATGGCTGCCAGGGATCGTGATCGACGACACCGCAGCCAATGTCGTGTCGGCCTTGGATTTTCTGAACGGCGATTCGCATATCAACGCGATCACGCTGACAGATGCGGGAACGCCGACTCTGACGCTGACGGTGGCCGAGGCGCTCGACGATACGGCCGCGCTGCATGCGATCACCAACTCGCCGATCAGAATCGTAGTCGCCGACACCGCAGCCGATCTGGAAGCCCTGACGCCGGCTCAGATCAACAGCCTCGCGACCTTGGGCGTAACCTCTGTGGTCTCGACCGACGCCAGCGTCTACTTTGACTGGTTTCGATCGGCCGCCTTGCTGGCTGACGGGATCATGCCGATCGCGCCCGCCGGCGACATCGCGCATGAAGGCTTTGCAAACGGCGCGGCCCTCAGTTGGTTGTTCGGCCAGGGCGGGACGGTCGATTCCTTGCTCACGCGCGCCGCCGATGGCGCGTTCGACGTGCATCACTATCAGGCCGCGGGCGTGTTTCAGGGCGTGACTTACGCCAGCAGCGACATCGCGTTTTCCGCCACGGGTGTGCGCGAAGCGGCGACCTACTATGCCGTCAACGGCGATGTCGCCTCGTCAGTGACCTTCTCGGCCAACGGGGGCTTTACGCTGACGACCCCCGGCGAGCCGACCAAGTCGAAGAGCGTCGATGCGGATGGCGGCTACGAATACGCCTATTCCGGCGTTACAGGTCAGGCTTACAGCGCGGATCAAAGCGGCTACACGAGCGCGAACACATTCGTCGCGCATTCGCAGGACAATGTCGGCGGCGGCTCGGGACGGGTCAACATTCTCGGCGACAATCTGGTCATCGCCGCCACATCGGGGACCGTCGGTCCCTCCACGGCGACGGGCGATTTCACGTTCACGCCGCATGCCAGCGAGTTGTTCGCGATCGTGGCGGGCGCCGCTGACGACGTGTTCGCCTTTGGATCGACGGGGTTTGGCGTTGACGTCATCAACAACTTCGGTTTGCCGGGAGCCACGACGGATTCGCTGAACCTGTCGGCGCTGTTCACCGGCTATAACGATCTCCTGTCGCATACCGTAGCCACGGGCGCCAATCTGCTGATCACCGACCATGTCGGCGATACGATCAGCCTGATGGGCGTCTCTCTATCCGCGTTGACCGCGCAGAAGATGGGGTTCTAAGGGGGGAAGCCGCTCGCCCAACCCTAGAGCGGCCGCCACTAGCGACAGCTCAGTCTCGCGCCGCGTGAGCTAAACCTTCTTCTGGAATTCTGGAAAATCAGCCCCGAGCGTAACTTCTTTCCAGGCGTCGAAATTGGCTCGCAGCTTGTCCAGCTTGCCATAGGCCAGTTCAAGCGCCGGACCGCCGAGCAGCAGGCGCAACGGCGGCTCTTTTGCGGTGACTGCGGCGATAACGGCCTCGGACGCGCGCACCGGGTCGCCGGCTTGATTGCCACTGCGTTCGCGGGTTTGCTTGCGCCGCTGGCCGGCAGTCGCCGAGTAATCGTCGATCTCAGTTGCTGATTCCACGATCGAGCGACCTGCCCAGTCGGTTCGGAACGGGCCCGGCTCCACGATCGTCACGTGAATTCCTAACGGCGCCACTTCGATAGCCAGCGATTCCGATAGGCCTTCGACCGCGTATTTGGACGCGTGATAATATCCGGTCGCTCCAAAACTCACGAGGCCGCCGATTGACGAGAAGTTCACGATGTGGCCGTGGCGTCGTTTACGCATACCGGGCAGCACTTGGCGTATAAGGTCCGCAAGTCCGAACACGTTGGTCTCGAATTGCGCGCGGATTTGAGCGTCTTCGCCTTCCTCGACCGCCGCGAGATAGCCGTAGCCTGCGTTATTCACCAGCACGTCGATCCGACCGAAATGAGCCTCAGCCGCACGGACAGCATGCGTGATCTGATCATGGTCGGTGACATCGAGGCGGATCGGCAAGGCGCGGTTCCCGTGCGCGGAGGCCAGTTCGACGAGTGGGTCGGTCTTGCGGGCCGTCACGGCCGCGCGCCAGCCTCGTTCGAGAACGAGCTTGGCCAATTCTTTGCCAAAGCCAGTCGAGCACCCCGTGATGAACCAAACTGGAGTTTCGTCGGCCATTTGGATATCCTTTTAATTTGTGTGCATGCATAGCGTTGTCGTTTCGCCGGATTAGCAACGTTTGCGGCGGGATCTCACATTCTAGAACGCCATCGAGTCGCGATGGTTTCCGACCGGTGAAATCCATGGGCGGCGCCTCGTGGATTTACATGACTGCCTTGTGTCGCCACCCAGAAAAAATATCCCCGCCGTCGTTATGCCCGTAACGACATAGCACGGGCCACCGTATAGTTTTTTGAGACGCACATTGGCGTAGTCGAGGAGGACTTCTGATGTTGACGCGACGCTTTGTGGTGGCGGGCGGCGCAATTTGCGCGGCGGCCATCGCTTTTAAGGGCCTGACAACGTCCACTAGCGCCGTGGAAATTTTCGCGGTCGCCCACACCGACGATGAATGGCGAAAGAAGCTAACGCCCGATCAGTTCGCTGAGCTGCGTCAAGCCGGCACCGAGCGCCCCTTCACGAGCCCTCTGCTTCACGAGGAGCGTACCGGCGTTTTCGCCTGCGCGGGTTGTGAGCAGGACGCGTTTTCCTCGGCGACAAAGTTCGACAGCGGCACGGGTTGGCCGAGCTTTTGGGCGCCTATCGACAAAGCCATCGGCACGACCTCCGACCGAACCTTCGGCTTTGTCCGAACGGCGGTGCATTGCAGCCAATGCGGGGGCCATCTCGGGCACGTCTTCGACGACGGTCCAAAACCGACCGGCCTCCGATATTGCATGAACGGCGTGGCGATGAACTTCAAGCCTACGATGAACCAATGAAGGCGGTGACGACGTTGCTGTTCCTGCTCGCCTAGCGGGGCATCAACGATCATCGGCCTGTGCCTTCTTCCGGCGCCGCCTTTCGTGTTCGCCTGGGCCGACTAACCGTACCCACAGAGCGGCTCAGCGGCATGACGGGACGGTCACGGCGTCGTCCTACGTCGAGCGCGGGCTGACCGGGGCGATCACGCGCGCGTCCCCGCCCTCGGCGAACCTTATGCCCGCCTGAGCGCAGGCGGCGATCCACTTGCCGATGGTTAGAGGATCGCTGGAAGAAATCGCCATAATGATGGCGGCGTTCGCTGCTTTCGCACATGCGGAAATTGGCGGCGCCATCGGCTTTATATCGGGCGCGCACATGCTGCCGCCGGACCAGGCCGCGGCGAGCGCGAGCCAAGTTGTCGCCTGACGCTGATCGCCGGCGCCGCCGACCTGCAGCGCCAGTCGGCGATTGTCCTCCTCCGGCGCTCGCACCCATGCCTCGGCGGCGCGAAACGCCTCATCCTCGGCCAGCGGCCCCAGTATGACCCCGACACATTGCCGCGCCCACCAGACAGCCTCTCGCCGTGGCAGCAGATAGGCGAGAAACACGACAGCGTCCGCCGGGCGTGGCGACGCCAGCAAACTGCGGGCGTAATCGAGCGGCTCGACGTCGCCGCCCGGGGGAGGCACAACGTACCGCAGATCGGGGAATGCCGCGAAGACATCCCTCGCCGTGATGAAACGCAGGCGTGACGACATTCGCGGTCCCTCAGATAATGGGAAGCCCGCTGGACGTGCCCGCGCCAATCGTCACAAGGGGAATCGTGACCATGGGCGAGACGAAGTTTATCGGGCCTGCCGCCATAAAGTTGATCATGGGCGTCATCGTCGAAATGCCGCTTGGTTGAATCATGAGCATCGACATCGGGGTTGCGCTCAACGTGATCCCCGAGGCGTTCATCACAATCTGCGACAGCAATCCCTCTGGCCCGACGTTCAGGGTTATATCCTCGTTGGTCATGACGATCTGGGTGAGCGGCATGTCTTTTGGCCCGACGTTGATCGTCATCGTCTTGATGGCGTTCATCGTGAAATTGCCGCCGCTGGTCATGGTGCCGATGTTCTCGGTCTCGTCGCCCAGAATGTCGCTCTGTTGGTTGTTCAACGCCTTGAACATCAAGTCTTTCTCCGCGCGCAGTCTGATGTGCTCGTCGCCCACGGTGTCGTCGAACATCAGCATGTTGTAGCCCGTGCTGTTCTTGCTCGACTTGGTCAGTATCCCCGAGTGGGTCTTCTTCGAGGGCAAATCCGTCGGAACCTTGTTGGTCCCGTTGTAGACGGAGCCGACGACGATCGGCCGGTCCGGATCGCCATCCTCGTAGGCGATCATCACTTCGTCGCCGATGCGCGGCACGAACCAGGCGCCCCGATGCGAACCCGCCCAAAATTGCGCGACCCTGACCCGGCGCGAGGGCTTCTTTTTGCGATCCCAGTAGAACTGGACGGTGATGCGGCCCTCATCATCAACGTCGATTTCTTCGCCGTCCTTGCCGACCACGAGCGCGGATTGCGGCCCCTGAACAATCGACTTGCGGGTTATTAGCGGCGATCGAAACTGGCGCGATCCCTCCATCATTTCGTAGGAGCCGCTGTAGGCGGTCTGCGCGCCGCCGCCGGAAATATAGGTCTGGTCGACATAGGAGTGAGTGCAGCGCAGAACGAGATATTCCTTGTTTTCGCCTCCCGTGGGATGCTCGGCCAGCGTCATTTTTCCGCCGGGAAACAGCGACGGCGCCGAGCCGATCGCGGTACGGTGCTCATCCCTGGCCTGTTCGGCCTCCTCGCGCACTTTCGCCAGCGTGGTCCCTTCGCCCTTGTCGGGGTAGCCGACCGCATAATCGTACATTTCCATCGAGCCGTGCTGGTAGGAACCTGCCTTGTTAGACTCGCCGAGCATGTCCGCGCTCGGCTTCTCGTAATTGTAGTCCTTGAGCTTGTAGACGCCGGTCTGAAAGCCGCGATACGTACCCCAGGAGTCTAACTGCTGTTTGTCGCGGCGCACTTCGCCCGTCATGGGAAAATACGGGACCGAGGCCAGGCCGGGAACCGGATCGTGGCAGGACGGCGAATCCGCGAGCACCAGCTCGTGCTTGTCGCTGGAATGTTTGAAAAAGTAATAGATGCCGTATTCCTCCATCAGGCGGCAGACGAAGTTCAAATCGGTCTCGCGATATTGGACGGTGTATTCCAGGGTAGGATAGCTGCCCGTCAACACATCGCGGAAATCGGAAAAACCTCGATCGGAGAACACCTGTTTGATAATGTCAGGGGCCTTCATCTTGGAAAAGATGCGGCAATCCGAGGTTCGCGCCAGCAGGGAAAGCCAGGGCCGCAACACCATCTGGTAATGGGATAGTTCGTTGCGGACCCCGTTCCATCGCGCTTCGACGAGTACGCCGTTGAAGCTGCGCTCGAGCCCGTCGATGCAGGTGATTTTGACGCAGGCGTTTTTGCCCAGCAGCGAATTAAAGTCGAAGTTTTCCTGCTCCGAAATCGCCCCGATCCGGTACTCGAACATTTCCCCCAGGCCTTCGCTGCCTTCAAAGCGATTGAGCACGAGCGCCGTGTCGCCCGCTGATGTGGTGAGTGTTCCAATTCGACCATCTTGGGAAAGACTTCCGGTCATGACATCCTCTTACGATCGACCTCATTGGGATAAACGCGCCCAGACGAAAGGCGGCTGGGCGCGGCAGCCAACCATAAGGTCGCGCTGTCCATGCACCAAGGGGTTTACGGTCTGGCGTGAATGGACAGTCGCGCCCTTGTCTCGTCCCCGCAAGGGCTTGTGGCTCGTGGTAGCAAGAGCTTGGAGGCCGATCAGAACGAACTGAACACGCGAGGCGCGACCTTCATCAGGTCCACTGAAATTATGACTTCGTAGCCGGCCGGCCGGTTTGGATCGGCGCGCGGGGCTCCCAACAGGAATGGGTCCAATCGACCAAAGTCGTTGATCTTGAACTTGAGACCTCCAACGAACGGCACAGGAATATCGGCGCCCTTTAAAAGGCCAAACGCTTTGTGTCGCGCGTCGTCGGCTCCAAGCACGCCGCCGACAATGCCAGCCGCGAGCGGCGCCGCCAACGTCACGAACCCGAGCTTGTCGATTAGCGCGCTGTTGTTCCAATTGCGCGCCATTTCATGAAGGCGCCATTTGCCCTCCTCGTTGATCGTGTTGAGCAGGCTCTGAACGGCGGGCAATTTGGAAATGCCGCTCAGGATGTCGCCAACCGCGCCCGGCCGGGGGGCGGGAGGCTCAAACCAAGACGGGTGCGGATCAGGTAGCTTAAACCATGGCGTAGGGGCCGGTCCGGTTATCGGTAGCTGCGGCAGTCCCAGCGCGTTGTTGGCGGGCGCGCCGAACAGAGGCGGTGTGCGTCCAAGCCTGCGGTAGAACGCCTCGTTGGTCGCGGCCTGCAGTTCGGCGAACGAAGCTAGCGCGCGTGGGGGCGCCAGGGGAGCGCCGCCAAACGCCTTGTCGAGAATAAGCCAGTTTGGGCGCGATGCATTGAGCAAAAACGATCCGTCGGCGAAATAGCGCGATGCCTCGATCAGCGGCTCCGGTGAATCGAGCGGCCGCGTCGTCCCATCCCCTTCGGGGTAGGAGCGAACGGTGCGCCATTCCAGTCGCGGCACGTCAAGGTGCATGTGAAGTTGAAAGCCCGGCAGTAATCTCGGCCCGGAGCCGGTCGGGAGAGTTAGCCTCAGATCCGGGCTGTCATCGGGATCGCTCATGAATATTTTATCTCGGACTTCTGGGTTGGGACAGACCGGGGCGGCGAGAGCTTGGTGTTTTCAGCGCGATATGGTCGAACATGATAGCCTTCTTTACGGTCCGACAGGACCATCGCGATTCCGCTAGGGCCTCGATGATCGACGGGAAATCCCGCTATGAGTGACTCCCTCGACGATGCGGCGCTGGCCCCGGTCTCGCCAGATGAGCCCTGCGGCCCCGATCTGGACCTAGTCGGCGATTCCCCTTTCATGAATTTCATGGCGACGTGGGAGGGACAACTCCCGCAGAGCTTTTTCAGCGATGGAAAGCAGTTCGATCGTAAAAGTATCGACTTTACCGCCGCTTTTGCCGCGGCGACCCCCCTGTTTGCGCGATCCCATGATATTCGCCTGCTCGTCCTGCTGGCCAAGTTCGCCATTCTCGACCGCGATCTCGCGGGCTTCGCGGGGCGCTTGAGTTCGATCGCCTGGCTGCTCGCTCATCACTGGAGCGACCTTCATCCCCGAGGGGAGGAGGGCGACTTTTCGTCACGCATCGCGCAATTGGCCAGTCTCGATGACGGGCCGGTCGTCGTTTGGCCCATGCAATACGTGCCGTTGCTGCAAACTCAGCGTGACGGGATTTTGGCGTTCCGCGCCCGGATGATCGCGCGCGGCGACGCCAAGCCGCGCGATGGCGAGCAAGTCGCCACCTCGGCCGCGATGGACCGTATCATTTCGAATGTCGACATGGACGCGCTATTGGCGGTTATCGCTACGGTTAAGCAGATACAAGCGGCGCTCGCTGTCATTCAGACCGTGACGCGAGAGCAGGTTGGCGTCGTCGCCGGGATTGAGTTCAAGGCGCTCGGGCCGCTGGTGGGACGGATCGCCGACTTCCTGCATGAGGTTCTGGTCAAGCGCGACCCCTCGCTTGCGCCGATATCCGAAGAGGCGGCGGAGACGACGGAATTAAGCGAGCGCCAGGATCAGGCGCCTGCGACTAAGGGAACCTTTGCGACGCTTGGCGATATCGACGCGGCGCTGTCGGCGGCGCTGGGCTATTTCACCCAGTCCGAGCCTTCGAGCCCGGCGCGGCTGCTGATTAGGAGGGCCCGCGAGACGTTGGGCAAGAACCTCTACGAAGTGATGAGGTTACTGGCGCCGTCGCACGCGGACAATGCGCGAATTTTCGTTGGTCCCGACGGCGCTTTCACCGTTCCCGTGAGCTCGCTGAGCGACTCGTCGGACGTCGCCTTCGATCGCGTCGAGACGCCTGCGGCGGCGTCCAGGGCGGCGGCGCTGGCGATCATCGACGCGGTCGCCACTCACTTCCGACGGGTGGAACCCTCCAGTCCGGTTCCCTATCTGCTGGAACGCGCGCGCGCACTCGCCACCCGCGAATTCTTAAGTCTGCTGCAGGACCTGCTGCCCGAAGACGATATTTCGTCGATGAAGCAGGGACATTAATCCTCGGGAAAAATAAACCTCGCTCACTTGCCCACATCGGTCAGAAACGTGGTCCAGTCCCGCGCGTCGAGCGTGTCGATTTCTGCAAAATTGACTGCTTGCAATCCGCGTCGCCAGCAATCCGCGATCCCGACCACCCTGAACTTGCCGCGATCGATGCACATCGACACCGCGCCCGCGAGCAAATCTCCCGCGTTTATGTCAGTGGCGTAGAGATAGATGTAGCGCCCCTGAAGGGAACCCAGGAGTGGCGTGGCGCAAGAGCCCGGCGTCACGGTCCACCAGCCTTCAGTGGCGAAATCCTCGCCATCATTGGCGCCGACCGCGAGGTTTACGAGCACGTGCGATTTGTTGCAGACCCGCAGCTCCGCCCGTGCCGCCGCGCCGGAGCCAATCGCCGCCGCGATCGCGAGCATCGCGACCAGGGCGACGCGTGAACATGTTTTCTCGAAGATAATCCGCTCCCTCGTGAGCGCGTACGCCGATGCGATCATCTCGCGATAGAGCACGCTCTCATTGATCCCGCTAAATCGTTGCGGGCTCTATACGACATCGCTAGTGGAACGGGGCGTAACGGAACTGATCGTGACATCATCCGGGAGCGACGTTGTCTCAGGGGACGCCGTCAGCATGTCGTCCATTTCAGTAAGCGTATTTCTGCCAGCGCGCCCGTCCCATTGCGAGGGATCATCGGGGAACGCGTTGCGCTGAAAAGCGACGAGCATGCGATAGGTTTCCTCGCCAAATCCGCCGTCTGGACCACCGCTCATGAAAGAAATCGGCATGGGATAGCCGAGTTCCTTAAGCGCAGTCTGAATCCGGCGCACGGCGTCAATATCATCGGCGGGCGGCGCGCGCTTGATGGAGGGACCGCCGAACGACGCTCCGTCCAGTCGGTCATTTCCTGCTAATATCGTCGAACGCAGCATTGTAATCTCCCGTGTTGTATTTGTTGCTGCGTCTAAGGGAAAAGTCCGGCTCGGCCCAAGGCGCTAAGCAGAGTTTGATCCGGGGCTCGCGCATCCACCAGCGCCGCCTTCCACGCTGCCTGTGGCCCCACGTTCAGCCCGTGATTGGTGTCCAGGTCGTATTTGTCGTGAATCGGTTGAACCGGACCCAACCTTCGATTGGTGTCCTGCACCTTCGCGATCCCTGCTCGCGCGCTGGCAAAAGCGCTGCTATTGGCGTCTTGAAGTTCGACAAAAAAGTCTCCGGCATTCATTGATGAAATGTCGTAATGTCCTTGTTCGTGAGAAAGCAGCGACACTTGAAAAGTCGCGCCCATGGTGAAGACCCAGTTTTCGACCCAGGAGTTGGGGTCGAAAGCGATGGTGACGTCGGGATCTTGAACCATCTTGAAGTTCGGGGCCTTGAGGAAAGGCGCGCGGCTAAAACTGATAGCGCGTGGCGCCATTCGGCGAGACACGCGCGTCTCCGCGGCGCTGACGGTTTGTTGCGGGCCAGGAGCGGGAGAATTTCGTCTACTGAAATCGTTCCAACTGAGTTGTCGGCCTAGCGCACCAGAGGGAAGCAGATTGCCCAACGCAAGCTCCAAAGGTTGATTGTGTCGGCTGAATAGCACGACTTGTTCGAGTCGACAGTCATCCCACTGCCGACAAGTCGAAGTGTTTCTAAAGCTTCGCCTTTCCGATTTACGGGCTGCGCTTCACCCGCCAAATGCTCGTTTTGCAATTAGGTTTCCTTTATCTGCGAGCCAAATCCTATGTCGTGCGGCGCGGGGCGCGATTCTGCCTCCGCTGTTCGGGCGACTAGCTCACTTCGTACTGAAACGCCCCATCCAAGGCTGACACTTTCGCCTCGCGGATCTCCTGGCGGGCTATCGAGCGCCGCAGGATTTCGCGCGACAGCGCGGGCAGGATCGTGTTGGTGATGATGTTGTCAATGACGCGGCCGCCTGAGTCAGGATCGTTGCAGAGTGAGACTATCCGGTCGATCGCGCTATCCTCAACTACAAATTTGGCGCGATAGTTCTCCTCGATCCGCTTGGCCACGCGGCCGAGCTGAAGACGAACGATTCCGGCCAGCATATCAGCTGAAAGCGGGTAGTAGGGAATGGTCACCAGCCGCCCTAGCAGGGCAGGCGGGAAAACCTCGAGCAGGGCAGGCTTGAGCGCGACCGCGAGCAGTTCCGCTTCTGGCGGCTTTGGACGCTTGGCGGCGTCCATGATGATTTCCGTGCCGACATTCGAGGTCAGCAGGATCAACGTATTTTTGAAGTCGATGCGCCGCCCCATGCCGTCTTCCATTACGCCCTTGTCGAACACCTGGAAGAAAAGTTCGTGCACGTCAGGATGCGCCTTCTCGATCTCGTCGAGCAGGATGACGCTATAGGGGCGGCGTCGCACAGCCTCGGTCAACCGACCGCCCTCGCCGTAGCCGACATAGCCCGGAGGCGCGCCTTTCAGCGTCGAGACGCTGTGCGCTTCCTGGAATTCCGACATGTTGATGGTGATGATGTTTTGCTCGCCGCCGTAAAGCGTCTCGGCGAGCGCGAGAGCCGTTTCGGTCTTGCCGACGCCGGAAGGTCCGCAGAGCAGGAACACGCCGATCGGCTTGTTGGGGTTATCGAGCTTGGCGCGATTGGTCTCGATGCGGCGAGCAATCATCGCAAGACCGTGACTCTGTCCAACGATCCG
>JAYTRP010000518.1:0-3669 GCA_043746145.1 Hyphomicrobiales bacterium
CCATGAATAGCCGGTAGAACGGCTTGATGTCGCTCTCACCGCCCATCTTGGCGGCGACAGCTTGATAGTAATCAATCGAAGATTCCGGCGGAATCGCTGAGTCGTTCCAGCCGTGATACTGGATCAGTTTGCCTCCAGAGCCCTTGAAAGCGCTAAGATCGGTCTGCTCCGCATTAAGCGCTTTTCCAGCCTTGGCGTCCGCGTCAGCCAAACTATCTGCGACTTTCAAATTACGGTAGTCCATGTCGGCCTTGTCATAGACCATGTTGCTGAAGAAGCCGGACTGAAAGAAGTAGAGCAGTGTGCCCATAACCTGCTTGGGTTCTGAGCCGGTGACCCATAGCGGCCAAGCGGTCGGGCCTTGCTCGCCGCCTTTCGCAAATCCTGGAAAAATCGATCCGCCGTCCTTGTCCTTGGGACCTGCGTAGATTTTCTTCAGCGCGGTCACTTTGGCCGGAGTCAGACATTCGCTTGTCTGACCATCCTTGCAGGTCAGGCTTGCGGCATCGAATTGGCACTGGCGCGGGTCCGCCAACACACCGCCTTCGCCGCCGCAGGCCGCAACCGTTGCGTGCGAGACGATTTTCAAATCGTCAGGCGAGAGCCAGCTTCCGGGCTCGGCGGAAAGCGCCTGATCAGTGGACATTGCAGTGGCGAGCAGGCGGGTCCAGGAATTGGCGGGCGCGCCGGCGACGATACCGTCGTAATCACTGGGGAAGCGCTGCGCCTCCATCAGAGCCTCGCGACCGCCATCGGAACAGCCGGTAAAATAGGCATGGGTCGAGCCCTTGCCATAAAAATCTGCGACGATCGCTTTCGACGCGACCGCGGTTTCGTGCACGGCGCGCCAACCAAAATCGACGATCTTTTCAGGATGGCCAAGCGCCCATTGCGATTCCAGCGATCCGCCGTCGTGGCCGGTATCAGTGCCCGAGGTCGCATATCCTGCATTCACGCCCCATCCCATCGCGGCATAGATCAGCGAGCCCGCGAAGCCGCCATTACCCACGCCCTCGTACTTCCCATTCCACGTCGACGCCGGCGGCAGCCAGACCTCGAACTTGATGTCGGAATCCGACGTCGGTTTGATCACGCCCTGCACGCGGCAGAACGGCGCATCGATCGCGATGGGCATCGGCGGGTCTTTGTTCTCGACGCTGTAAGGCGGGGCGACGTCGGTCGCCGATATGATCGACGCGGGGCCGTAAGTCTTGCCGGCCAGCGCGCCACATGTCGCAGCCGAGGCCGCGGCGCTTGCAGCCACAAGGGCTGTTGCGCTCAGAAAAGCAGTTCGAAGCATCTGCATGGCATCCTCCTCGAAGGTCCGTTCTGATCGACGTCCCTCCTTGACGACAACCGGCCACAACGGAGCGGCCCCGTCAAGACGCCGGCGCTACCTAGGGTCAGGCAGACCCTTGCGCCGCATGGGATTGGGCTGCGACTCCGCTTTCGAGAACCACGGATTGTAAGCGGGGTCCTCGATCGTATCGGTCGCATGACGTTGCTTGAGCGCCGCTTTGTCGCGCTCGAAGCGTGCGATGTTGGCGGGCGTCTCATCGCTTCCGCGCGAGGCGGATTCGTGATGCACGAGGGTCGCGAACGGCGTCCAGACGACGCGAAATCCTAAGCTTCGCGCGCGCAGGCAGAAATCGACGTCGTTGTAGGCGATTGGAAACGTCTCCTCGTCAAAACCTCCCACGCCGACGAAGCACGCGCGGGAGACAAGCATGCAGGCTCCGGTAACGACGCTCATCGACTGCCGCACGGCAAGGCGGCGCATCGGGCCAAACTGGTCACGCTCGCGGCCGATAAACCAGTGCCCGGCGTAGCCGCCAAGCCCCGCAATCACGCCCGCATGTTGCAACGTCCCATCGGGATAGAGCAGCCGCGCGCCGACGATCCCGGTGTTGGGATAGTCAAAACAGGCGACCATTTCCTTTAGCCAGCCACGATCCTCGACATGGGGGGAAGGGCTCGCGGCGTTTGGGATTTCGATATCGTTATTGAGCAGCAGCACGAGATCGCCTCGCGTCCCCGCGACGCCGCGATTGACGGCGCGCGAAAAGTTAAACGGCTCGGGTGTTAGATCAAGCCGAAAACGCGGCTCGCGCTCCGTGTAGTCGGCATAGAGCGCGAGCGTTTCCGAATCGGTGCTACCGTTGTCGATCACCAAGACGTTGAGATCGGGATAGTCGGTCCCTCGGAACAGCCCCTCCAAGACCATACGAATCAGGCTAAGCGCGTCGCGGCTTGGCACGACGACACTGACACTGGGCCAATCACGCGGCGCTAAATCAAGCCGGGGCCGCGCGCGATTGATCGCAAATCCGCGCTCCACCGGGATTTCGCGCGCGTTTTTGGCAAAGCTCGCGGCGAGCGCCCGCCTTGCGTCGGCGCCATCTCCGGGGGGACGCGCGGGCGCGAGATAGGCCGGGTAGGGCACGTGAAGCGCTTCGCCGGGCCCGAGCGTTGCCGCAATTCGCAACAAAAGGTCGTAGTCGCCCGCCGCCCCGCAGCTACGCCATCCGCCGATCTCGCGCAGTAGCTCTGTCGAGACGATCGCGAGACGGCCGACATAGTCGAAGCCCTGGATCATCACCGGGTCCCAGGTAGGTTTCAGCACGGCCTCGCTCGGGCGCCTTCCACCGTCGATGATGATTTCGTCGGTGTAAACGAGACGGCGCCCGGGTTGCGCTACGAGCGCGCGGGCGACACGCTCAACTGCAAAGGGCGCCAATGCGCCGTCGGGATCGAGCCGCGCGACAAAATTTGCCCGGGCGGCAGAAACTCCGGCGGCGAGCGCCGCGGCGATCCCGCCGGGCGCTTCGATGTGCCTGACATCTTCCCCAACTCCGAATCGGCGAGGTAAGGGGCCGCATAGCAGAAGCTCGGCGACGCCGCGCCGCTGCTCACCAAAAGATTTAATCAGCCGCGTCAGATCGGGAATATTGGCGTCCGTGGTGGCGACAATAAAGGACAGCGTGAGCGGCGGATCCTCGCTAAGCCGGTCTCGGGCCGCCAATTGCACCACAAGAGCCAGCCACCGCGACGCCGAAAGCCCGTCGCCACGCCGGAACCGCTTGGCCCAGAGGCGCCTCAGCCAGATCGTCGGGAACAGCAGAGATCGCCGCCTCAACGGGCTTGGTCCCGTGATCGTTGCAAATGGCTCCGCTCGCGTTGAGTAAATCGCGAGTTTATGGCAAGACGTTCCGCGTAATGCACCGCGCCTCTTCAACGTTGGCTAAAGGGTTCGCAGCGGTTTTCAAGACGACAATGCCACGAACCGCACTGCCGCCGCCGGAACTGCGATGATACAACTCGATCGGGTATTCAAGTTCTACAAGAGTTCAGGCTTCGTCAAGATCGTGCTGGACCATGTGTCCGCCACGTTCAACGCGGGCTCGTCCTATGGCTTGATGGGCGTGAACGGCGCTGGAAAATCCACGACCATGCGCCTGATCGCCGGCACGACACTGCCCAATTCTGGCCGCATACGCCGCAGCGCGCGCATATCGTGGCCGCTGGGCTTTGCCGGTGGCTTTCATCCGCAGATGACGGGGCGGGAGAACGTCAAGTTCGTCGCGCGCGTCTATGGCGCGGACATTCGCAAAACGATGGACTTTGTTGAGGATTTCGCTGAAATTGGCGACTACATCAACGTGCCGATCA
>JAYTRP010000519.1:0-3668 GCA_043746145.1 Hyphomicrobiales bacterium
ATATTTTAGCAACGCAAACGTTTCGAGAAACGATTGATGTTTAGCAGCTATTATATAACCGCCAGACGGAATATTTTCTACGCCTCTATATTCAACCTTTAGCTTACAGATCCATCGTAACCACCACAAAGAAGTAGAAGCCCATAGACGGGCCATGACAAAAACGCCTTTCCGGCCGAATATCATCATCGGCAATCCAACGATCATAAGAAAAATCAAATTCGTATAGAAAATTAGATTAAAACATAGGGAGCGGAACGTTATCATGCAGAATACATCCCGCTAAAAGCCTTTTAGTAGAGTGTCCGGACGTGACTGAACGCAATAATCCGCGAGAGATAGGCGGTCAGGAATGCAATGAACGCGCAAATTACAGCCAGGGATACATACCCAATCCATCCCAATGAAAAAGCGCCGAACAGGGCCGCCATCTCCTCGCCGCCTCGCGAGTTGCGCCATTGGTTCGTCACACCTCCTGCAAAGCCAAAAAACAAGGCGGCTGCGGAGCCGCCGATCAATGCGCCACGAAGGCCCAAACGAAAGAAGTGATATTGAAAGTGCCTGGATATGAAATGGTCGCTGGCGCCGACAAAGTGCAGCACTTCGATAATCTCTCGATTGCTGGACATCGCTCCTCGGGTGGCAAACCCGATAGCAGTCGCCATTGCGATCACCACTAAGATGAAAAGGCAAATACCAAAGCCGGTGATAGCGTTCGCCATAGCCGTAAGCCGGCTTGCCCAAAGCCGGTGGTCATCGAGAGTGGCCGACGTCGAAACGGATGCGAGCGCTTGCCGCAATGGGTCGAGGTTGCTGGTGTCTCCAGGTTTCAGGTCTACAGTTAGCAGGCGCGGTATCGGCATGCGTGTAAAATCCACGCTGTTACCGAGCCATGGCTCGAGTAACCTCTCAGTTTCAGTTTTAGAGAGGGTGCGAACGCCGATGACGCCCTCCGTCTTGGACGCCGCCTCTGCAACTTTGGCGACAATCGTATCGACGTCTTCTCCGCGATGCGGCTTAACCTGAATAGTCGCCTCATGAGAGACGCCCTCTCGCCAGCCTTCGGAGGCTTGGGCGATCAGCCAAGCGCCGCCCGCGGTGAGGCAAGCTAAAAACGTCATGATTGCGATGACGACTATCAAGGCCCGACCTGGAACGGAGTCCGCCGGCACTAGAGAAGCTTCATGTCTGAAACCGGAGGAAGGATCGGCTTGTGCGGAAGCTGCCTTCCTCATGCCAGCTCAGGCTCGAAAACCGTCAATCGTCCATCGGCAATCACCAAGCGCCGCGCGTAACCAAATTGGTCCATCAAAGAAAGGTCGTGCGTTGCGATTACGACTGACGTTCCCGACTTGTGCAACTCCACAAACAGACGCAGGAGTCGCCATGCCATTGCAGGGTCTACGTTGCCCGTCGGCTCGTCGGCTAGCAGCAACTCCGGACGCCCGATCAAAGCCCTTGCAATAGCAGCGCGCTGCTTCTCGCCGCCAGAAAGCACCGCAGGAACCGCGTTGATTCGATCCCCCAAGCCGACCCACTTCAGAAGCTCCACAACTTCAGTTCGGTAGGAATTCTCCGGCCTTCCCATGACTCGTAAGGGTAAAGCCACGTTTTCGTACGTTGTTAAATGATCAAGGAGCCGGAAGTCTTGAAACACGACGCCTATCCGACGGCGGAAGCTGGTCAACTTTGTCTTGTCGAGATCGGATGCATCTTCTCCAAAAATGGTGATTTTTCCACGAGTCGGGCGAAGAGAGAGCAGCATCAGCCGAAGCAGTGTGGTCTTGCCGGCGCCAGACGGGCCCGTAAGAAATTGAAAGCTTTGCGGCGTGATCTCAAAATTCAGATCCTTGACGATCTCTTCGCCGAGATCGTAGCGCACGCCGACATCTTCAAAACGGAGCAAGGAATCCCTCGTTGATTTGTAGCCCTTAACCTTCCTTTAACTCTAATCCCTCGCAGTGCATCCGAACGAGCGTTCAACGCCGTGGAGTGATTCGCTGTGCGGGAGAGAGAACTAGCATTTTTCGACACGGCACGATTTCGCCGGCGCACAGGTTCGAATAACCAGGTTGGCAACCATCGCGGTCCGTATGAAATTCGAGAAGGGGCATATCTACGGAGCTTAGATAACGCAGGCCGACCCGCGTGTCTCCCGTCACCCGCACCGAAGCGAATTCAGCGTCATCTCGCTTTGCAAGCCGGGGCGCACATTGCAACCTTGACCGTGGCGGTCGCATTGGCCGCCATGATTTTTTCCGAGCATAGCTGCGCAGGCTCCAACAAGGGCATGGGAACCGCGATCTGCAAAGCAATCGGCGCGGATGCAAACGTCTCTCATTTGGCCTTGGAAGATGTTCACGCGCGGCGAACCTCAACGGCAGGACGACCGGTTCTATTGCTCGAAGGGACGGTCGTCTTGAAAGGTAAGGGCGTCTCGAACCATGAGGCGCAGGCTCCTGCGAAATTGTGGGTCAGCCTAACAGACACTGACAATCGGAGGCTATATTCCTGGCCCGTTGAGATACCTCCGGGTCGTTTACAACAGGCCCCGCGGTACAATTTCGCAGCGCGTTTAGAGTCTCCCCCTGAGGGCGCCCGGAATGCTATGGTGACGTTTGTCGCAAACGAGGGCCCTAATTTATAGGGAGGGCGAATTGAATGAGCAAAACGCGCCAGATCAACGTTCTTTTCGACGAAGCTAAAATTGCTAGTCGAATCACGGAGCTTGCGTCGGAGATAGCCAAATTTGAACCGCAGGACTTGTTAGTAGTGGCGATTTTGAAGGGGTCCTTCATGTTCGCAGCAGACTTACTACGGGCTCTTCATTTGGCCAAGCTCGAGCCCCATGTGGAATTTTTCCATCTATCGAGTTACCGAGACGCGATGGTATCGTCAGGAGTCGTGAATATATTGCGAGATATCGAGTCATCAGTGAAGGGCCGCGATATTCTACTCGTCGATGACATCCTGGAATCTGGGCGAACACTTGCCTTTGCGAAAGACTTGCTTGTAGCTCGCGGAGCTAAACGCGTGCTGATCTGTACGTTGCTGGACAAACCTGGAAAGCGTCAGGTTAAAGTCAGTGCCGATTTTGTTGGATTTCAGTGCCCAGACTATTTCGTGGTCGGATATGGCATGGATGTCGCTCACGCCTACCGCGAGCTGCCGTACATCGGCCACATCGTAACATAGGGAGGCCTTGGGTTGGCCATACTCGGCAGCGCTGCCCCGAAGAGTCGCTTCCAGTCGTTTGCAGACGTCGGCGGATCTGCGCATTCTCGTGAGCGGGTCGAAGCGCTCCGCGTAGAGTTGAATAAGCAGAGCCTCACGGGCCTTATCATTCCCCGAGCGGATCGCTACCAGAATGAATATGTGCCGCCGTCTGACGAGCGACTATTGTGGTTGACGGGGTTTTCCGGGTCCGCGGGAATTGCGATTGTCTTGCAGGACAGGGCCGTGCTGTTCGTCGATGGCCGTTATACTCTTCAAGCGGCGGCGCAACTCGACACCGCCGCCATTTCGCCCGTCGCCATTGCCGAACTATCCGTAACGGATTGGTTGGAGCGAAACCTCACTTCAAATGACCGTCTCGGCTATGATCCCTGGTTACACACATCCGAAATGCTCGCGAAATATTCCGTGGCATGCGCAAAAAGTGGCGCACA
>JAYTRP010000520.1:0-3662 GCA_043746145.1 Hyphomicrobiales bacterium
CGACCTGTGGCACCAAGATTTTTTTAGACGTTGAACGATTTCCAGAAATCTGCGGGCTGTACGGCGGCACCTTCGATAATCCAAATTGGTTCGAGCGCACCGCCGATAATTCCACGACTCAATGAACGTACCCGCCCACATGCCTACCTTCGCGGTACGGGCGGCAACTTCATTCTCGATGTAGCGTTTGAAGTACCGGACGAAGGCCAGTGCCCATTCGTCCCGCACCAACTCTTGCCCTATGTCGAGCCCATCCACGGTGCAGATGCCAAGCGATCGGCCGTAGCGATCGAAACCGCTGATGGTGCAGTCAACTGATTTGGAGCCGACGATCTCGCGCAAGACTTCCGCCGCCTTTACACCGCATGGGTAGTTCTGAAAGTTCGCATCGGCGCATAGCTGATCCCGCTCTGGCGCGTCTATGCCTTCAAGGCGTATCTTGGTGTCACCAATTCGGATGGTGTCGCCATCGGTGACTTAGGGTTTGCCGGATATGATCTCGGCATGTGCGGGATTGCACAATAAGATCGCTACAAGCGAAGCAAAAAAGAACGGTCTCATCTAAACAGACTCGCAAACTATGCTAACGAAATATCGGCCTCATAAAAACGCGCGGACAAACGCGGTGGTTCGAGTTCTGGCGGTAATCGCCGACGCGGCGGTAACGGCGGACCGTAATCTAGCCAAGCCAATGAGACGTTACGGTTGTTCGGCAAGGTTTCAGTCGGAGCCAATAATTTCCAAGCCTCGACGGCTGTCCCAGTATCACGCACGTTTTCGACGAAATTGTCGTGGGTGCAGTAACGCTGCCAACGCCCGGTCTCGTAAAGCTCCGTAAGGTGATCAAGACGTTCTTCGGCAAGAGTGAGGAAACGGGAAATAATCTGGCGACCACGTGAAATATCGCCTGGGCGCATTGGAAAAATCCATAAGAGAAAAACCAACACACGGGAAAAACGAATCAAGACCAAAATCCAGATCTATGCGGTTGCAGGCGAAGCGGCTATGCCCATCACCACTTCATCTAAAATTTAAAGCCCGTGCGCGGCCCCATACGCCATACGACGGTGCAGAACTGGCGTGTCGATTCCATCTTCAACGTCAGATAGAAGCGATCAGGTATTTCGCCTTTAGCCTCTAGAAATGCTCGGGTCTTCGACAGATCGCGCACGGTGGAGGTAACCCGAGCGTTGGGGCAGAATGTGATCTGCCCTGCCTTCATCACGACCGGCTGATTCTACTGACTAATCCTTCGTTCTCAAACTTGTGGCCTAGTCGTCGATATAGGCTGGGGCTACACAGGGGCTACATCAGGGGCGGAATCGCGTGTATTTGTGTGGGTGCTCGTAGTCACGGTTGATCAGTAGCGAACAAAAGCTAAGTTCGGCTACACGGTAACGTTATTGACGTATCCGATGTCCCAGCACTCTAGCGGTCCCGTTATTTCAAGGGAGCTTGGAGATGAAGTCCGCAACCGACGAAGGTCGCCCCGCCCCCCGCCGTCGCGTGGTCAAGGCGGGCTCCATTAAGTACGCTCATCGCCCAGCAATCAGCTGCACAGTGAGGAATTTAACTGCCAAAGGCGCATCCCTTGAAGTTGAGAATCCCTTTGGCATCCCGGCAATGTTCGGGCTGGTCGTCAACTCAGAGGCTTTGAAACGGACTTGCCGTATTATGGCTATAAACAATCGGCGCATCCGCGTGAGATTTATCGAGACCTGACCGCAAAGTCCTCGATTGAGATCATTTTATCGTTGCGTTTAGTGACGTGTATTTATCGTTCAAAGTGGTCCCGAGACTGTTTACGGCTGCGATAATTGCCAGAGCAATACCCGCAGTGATTAGTCCATATTCAATGGCTTACATCAATGTCATAAAGGTCGGCATTCCATCCGCAACGGCGTCAGTCAAACTCCACTTTCGGCGAAACGACATATTGATGAATTGAGCGCGCAAGTCGCTATCGAGAAGAACGATACCGATTTCGATTAAATCAAGCGCGGCGTGAAGTGCCAGCATTTGATTGCGCCGTGCCGAAGCTAAGCGAGCGGCACTAGGATATAATCGTATGGATCTGAGAGGAAACAGGTCTTCTCGCTGCTTGCGCCCGCCAACCTTTTCCTCGCGCGCAAGACACTCGCGTCCGCGTGACGAAGACACCGGGCGGATGCCGCCCGTGGAACATCAAATAACCGCTGAATTCATCACCACCGTAGCAAAACGTTACGACCGTTGCTCTCTGTTGATATAGCGAAGTTGCTCAGAGTTTACTTAAAATGAACGCTAGACGGGTCAAGCACGTCGATGCGCGCTTCGTTAAACTGGAGCAGATCTAAAAAAGGGATATCCTCGTCCAGTGCGAGCTCTGTTTCTTGTTGACCCAGATCCGATCAAAGTGTGACGCAATACGTTAAGCCGCTTTGGACTGCTGCCGGTCTTGTAGACAAACCCCAGCCTCACGCCGCGGCGCTTTCAAACGCCTCGGGACTGATGCCGCCGAGATGGCTGTGGCGACGAGTACGGTTGTAGAACACTTCAATGTAATCGAAGATATCGGCTCGGGCCAGATCGCGGGTTTTGTAGACGCGCTTGCGGATGCGTTCTTTTTTCAAGCTGCTGAAGAACGACTCCGCGACGGCGTTGTCCCAGCAGTTGCCCCGTCTGCTCATGCTCGGCTCCAGGTTATGGGATCGACAAAAGCGACGGAAGTCGTCGCTGCCGTATTGACTGCCCTGATCCGAATGAACGATCACCCGCCTGTCGGGCTTCCTGCGCCACACCGCCATCAGCAGCGCGTCCAAAGCAAGGTCTCGCGAGAGGCTGGCGCTCATCGACCAGCCCACGACCTTGCGGGCATATAGATCGACAACCACCGCTAAATACAGCCAGCCCTGCCACGTTCGGATGTAAGTGATGTCGGTCACCCAGACGGTGTTGGGCGCGTCAACAGTGAACGCGCGCTGCAGATGATTGGGCGCGATGATGGACGGGCGACCAGCGATCGTACGGGGCGACTTATAGCCACGTATGGCCTTGATCTTATGTTTGCGCATGAGGCGTTCGACACGATGTAGACCGCAACTTTCGCCAGCTTCGCGCAGATCGCCGAACACGCGCCGTGCGCCATAAACACCACGGCTGGCTATATACGAGTCGCGTATCAGATTGAGCAATCGCGCATCTTCTTTTGCACGGTCGCAAACCGACTCGCGCAGCCATTCATAGAAGCCGGCGCGGGCGACGCGCAGCACCCGACACATGAGCGTAATAGGATAGTCATGGCGGTGTTCGATCATGAAGCGGTACTTCACTCGGGATCCCTGGCAAAGTACCGCGCGGCTTTTTTTAGGAGATCGCGCTCCTCTTCCACCCGCCGCACCTGCGCGCGCAAACGCAGGATCTCGCCCTTGGCTTCGAGCAGTTCCTTCGATTGCTGATCAGATTTGTCGGGAGCAACAGCCTTCACCCATTTGTAAAGACTGTGCGCAGAAACACCCAAACGGGCCGCAACTTCTGGCACGCCATAACCGCGATCTCTGACTTGCTTGACCGCTTCTTCTTTAAATTCTGGGGTAAACCTCTGTGGACTCACAAGCTGCCTCCTATGCTTAAAGGATAGGCTAGGCTTGTCTACCGAACCAGTGGCAGTCCAAGGATAGGCT
>JAYTRP010000521.1:0-3647 GCA_043746145.1 Hyphomicrobiales bacterium
ATAGCGGTCCAATCGTGACTTTGGCGCGCCGCTAGGCGCATCGCGGAAACTCTGGGAAACTGGAAATTCTGCGGGGAGACGGGGTGGCGCTCCGTCGGAGCGCGCTCGCATTTGGGAGTTTCCTTTGTCGACTGCGGCTATTGAGAATCCATCTCGCCGGGACTTTCTATTTCTCGCTACGGGCGCCGTCGGCGTGGTTGGCGTCGCCTCGGTCATCTGGCCGCTGGTCGATCAGATGAACCCCGATGCGTCGACGCTCGCTTTATCCTCGATCGAAGTTGATCTCGCGCCGATCGCCGAAGGGCAGATCGTCACGGTGAAGTGGCGCGGGGGCCCAATCTTTTTGCGTCACCGTTCCCCAAAGGAGATCGAGGACGCGGAGAACACGCCGATGTCTGCACTCAAGGACCCGCAGACAGACCAGAGCCGCGTTCAAAAGTCGCAGTGGCTTATCGTTAGCGGCGTCTGCACTCATCTTGGCTGTGTGCCGATCGGCCACGAAGGGCAATACGAGGGCTGGAAATGCCCTTGTCATGGCTCGGTCTACGACACATCGGGCCGGATTCGGCAGGGGCCGGCGCCGCTCAACCTTTTCGTTCCTGACTACAAGTTCCTCACCGAAACGCGGGTGAAGATCGGCTGATCCTGCTATCGGTCGCGCCGCGCTTTAACCCATTCAAGAGACGAGAGACATGAGCGGAACTTCGACTTACGTGCCCAAGAGCGCGCTCGCGCGATGGTTCGAGGCGCGACTCCCGATCGTCGGGTTGGTGCATTCTTCGTTCATCGCCTATCCGGTGCCGCGCAACCTCAATTATATGTGGACCTTCGGCGCCATCCTGGCCGTCATGCTGATCGTGCAGATCGTCACCGGCGTCGTGCTGGCGATGCACTATATTCCTAGCGCGAAAGAGGCATTTAATTCGGTCGAGCATATCATGCGCGACGTGAATTACGGATGGTTGGTCCGCTATCTCCACACCAACGGCGCGTCGATGTTCTTCTTCGCCGTCTACATGCACATCTTCCGCGGCATGTATTACGGATCCTACAAGTCTCCGCGCGAGGTTTTGTGGATTCTCGGCGTGATCATCTACGTGCTGATGATGGCGACTGCCTTCATGGGATACGTGCTTCCCTGGGGCGCGATGAGCTTCGCGGGCGCGACGGTCATCACCAGTCTATTCACTGCAATACCGGTGGTTGGCGTCGGCGTCGCGCATTGGCTATGGGGCGGTTACGCGGTGGGCGATCCCACGCTCAACCGTTTCTTTGCGCTCCACTATCTCTTGCCCTTCATGATTGTCGGCGTTGTCGGGCTGCACGTCTGGGCGCTGCATGTCTCGGGGCAGAACAATCCTGACGGCGTCGAGGTGAAGAACGTCGAGCGTGACACCGTCATGTTCACGCCCTACGCGACGATCAAGGACGTGTTTGCGCTGTCGCTGTTCCTAGTGATCTACGCTTGGTTCATCTTCTACATTCCCAATTACCTGCTCGATGCCGATAATTATAACCGCGCTAACCCGCTGGTTACGCCGGCGCATATCGTTCCCGAATGGTATCTGCTGCCGTTTTACGCGATCCTGCGCGCGATCCCGAACAAGCTTATGGGCGTGATTGCGCTAGGCGGGGCGCTTGTCTTGTTAGCCTTCCTGCCTTGGCTAGACACTTCGCCGATCCGCTCGGGCAAGTACCGCCCGTGGTTCCGTTTCTTCTTTTGGATGTTCGTCGTCTGCTGCGTCGGCCTGGGCTACCTTGGATCGCAGGAGGTGTCGGACTCGTCGACTTTGGTCGCCCGCATTCTCGCAGCCGGTTACTTCGGCTTCCTGCTTGTGGTCCTCCCCGTTCTGGGACTGGTGGAAAAGACCAAGCCGATGCCGGCGTCCATCGCCGACGCTGTGCTCGCAAAATCGGGCGCTGTGACTTGACGGTCGGGATTGCTCAAAGGACTTGTCGACTATGATCCGTTTTAAGACCTCGTTTCTGGCTCCAGCGGCGCTGCTCGCCCTGTTGGTTTCAGGAGGCGCTATGGCGCAGGAGGACGATCAGCCCAAGCCGACGCGCCAGAGCTGGAGCTTCTACGGCGTGTTTGGAAAGTTCGATCAGGCGCAGTTGCAGCGTGGCTTCCAGGTCTACAAGGAAGTCTGCTCCAACTGTCACCGCTTGAGCATTCCTATCCGGACGCTCGCGGATCAGGACGGACCTGGATACAGCGGCGATCAGGTGAAGGCGCTTGCGGCCTCCTATCAGGTCGAGAACGACGAGCCCAACGACAAGGGCGAGATGTTTAAGCGACCCGCGACGCCTGCCGACGTCTTCCCTCCGCCGGACGCGTTCCCCAATGACGCAGCCGCTGCCGCCGCGCTCGGCAAAGCGCCGCCGGATATGTGGCTGCTCGCGAAATCGCGCAAATACGAGCGCGGTTTCCCCTGGTTCGTGCTCGACGCGTTTGACGCCTATCAGGAAGTCGGCTCGGATTACGTTTACGCAATCCTGACCGGCTACACTCATTCAGACGATCTGCAGTGGAACCTGTATTATCCCGGCCACAAGATCGCGATGCCGCAGCCGTTGCAGGACGGCATCGTAAAATACTCAGACGGAACCCCAGCGACTCTGCCCAACTACGCTCACGACGTAGCGGCATTCCTGAGCTGGGCCGCCGAGCCGACCATGGTCGAGCGCAAGAACATCGGCTTTCGCGTGATGATATTCCTGATCATCATGTCGTGCCTGCTTTACTTCGTGAAAAAGCGGATCTGGGACGACGTCCAGCATTGATGGCGCAACGCCGAGTTTAGATGTCGATTTACGCCGGGCGCTGAGCCCGGCGTTTCTTTTTGCAATCGCCCTTACGACCGGGACGTGAGCGCGCTAGCTTGACTAGCGCCCGGCGCGGCGCAAATTCGGCGGAGCTTTAACAATGACCAAAGCGATTGTCGGCGTGATTGGCGGTTCCGGCGTCTATCACCTCGCGGGCTTTACCCCCACGCACGAGACGCGCATCATCTCGCCCTGGGGCGAGCCCTCGGACGTGCTTAAGTTCGGCCGCCTGGGCAATACGGAAACGGTGTTCCTCGCGCGTCACGGCCAGGGACACCGGTTGTCGCCCTCGACCATCAACTACCGCGCCAATATCGACGCGCTGAAACGCGCTGGCGTCACCGATATTATCGCGATCTCCGCCTGCGGTTCGTTCCGCCGCGAATTCTACCCTGGCCTATTCGTGCTGGTGGACCAATACATCGACCGCACCTTCGCGCGCCAAACCAGCTTCTTTGGCACGGGTTGCGTCGCCCATGTGCCGCTAGCGCATCCGACCGCGCCGCTGCTGCGTCGACGCATAGCCGAAGCCGCCGAAGCTGAAAAGATCGCCACCCATATGGGCGGAACCTATGTCTGCATCGAGGGCCCGCAATTCTCGACGCTAGCGGAATCGCTGCTCTATCAATCCTCCAACGCCGACGTGATTGGCATGACCGCCGCGACCGAGGCCAAGCTCGCACGCGAGGCGGAGATATCCTACGCTACGATCGCCATGGTGACCGACTATGACTGCTGGCACGAGGAGCATGGCCCGGTCGACGTCGCATCAGTGTTGAAGGTCGCGGCCGAAAATGCCGAGCGCGCCAACACGCTGGTTG
>JAYTRP010000522.1:0-11214 GCA_043746145.1 Hyphomicrobiales bacterium
GTTTCCGCCTGTTTGACGCTTCGATGAGAGCCAAACTGGACGACGAGCGGCTGATCGAGGCTGACCTACAGACGGCGCTCAGCGAGGATCATTTCGAACTATGGTTCCAGCCGATCCAGAGTATCGACGGAGGCTCGCTCCGTGGGTATGAGGCGCTGGCGCGCTGGCGCCATCCAACCCGCGGCATCATCCCGCCGAACCAGTTCATCGCCGCCGCCGAGCACACCGGCGCCATCGTTGCGCTTGGCGAACTCATTCTCGATAAAGCCTGTGCGCAAGCAGCGCGCTGGGAGGCTCGACTAACTGTAGCGGTCAATGTTTCGGCCGCCCAATTCCGTCATCCGGAACGCTTCGTAGCGGCCGTTAAGAGCGTCACCGAGAAATACGGCCTCGATCCGAAGCGCCTGTTTCTCGAAATTACAGAATCGCTGCTGCTCGAGGACACGTTGCAAACGCGGGAAGCCATTAACACGCTGGCGGATTATGGCGTCCGGTTCTCGCTCGATGATTTTGGCGTCGGCTATTCCTCGTTGTCCTACATTCAGCACTATCCGTTCTCGACCATCAAGCTCGACCGGCGCTTTATAGAAAGCATCGATTCCGACATCATTTCCGACGCTATCGTCGCTTCAGTCTGCGCGCTGGCCGAGCGACTTCACATGGAGGTCGTGGCCGAAGGGGTCGAAACCCGGGTGCAGCAGCGTGCATTGAAGAGCCTCGGCGTCCGATGGGCGCAGGGATATTTGTTCGGCCGGCCATCGAAAGTGGTCAGCGCCGGCGCGACCTTGCAACTGGTCTCGTCGCGCTGAGAGTTTGCCTCGCTCTGCGGCGCATGCTTACACGCTGCGATGACAGAGACCGATATCGATTTCTCCTTCAACGTGAAAGCTCGCGACGGCGCTGCGCGCTGCGGCGAGATCCGCACGCCACGCGGCGTAATTCGAACGCCGGCCTTCATGCCGGTCGGCACCGCCGCCACTGTTAAAGCGATGTACCCCGACGCCGTGCGCGCGCTTGGCGCGGACGTCGTGCTCGGCAACACCTATCACCTAATGCTGACGCCTGGCGCAGAGCGTATCGCGCGATTGGGCGGCCTCCATCGCTTCATGAACTGGCCGCACCCGATCCTCACCGATTCTGGCGGCTTCCAGGTGATGAGCCTGGCCAAGCTACGCAAACTCGACGAGCGCGGCGTCGTCTTTCAATCGCATATCGACGGGTCGAAGCACGAACTTTCGCCCGAGCGTTCGATGGAAATCCAGCGCCTGCTCGGCTCCGATATCCAGATGCAGTTCGACGAATGCGTGCGCCTGCCCTGTTCGGTCGAAGAAGCGGCGCGCGCTATGCATCTCTCGCTGCGCTGGGCGGAACGGTCGCGCGTCGCATTCGGCAAGCAGCCCGGCCATGCGGTGTTCGGCATTGTTCAGGGTGGCGCCGAACGGGCGCTGCGAATCGAAAGCGCGCGCGCGCTGGCCGAAATGGACTTCCACGGTCTGGCGATCGGTGGCCTCGCCGTTGGCGAACCGCAGGCGATCATGCTCGACATGATCGAGACCGTCGAGCCATGGCTGCCAGCCAACAAGCCGCGCTATCTCATGGGCGTCGGCACGCCCGACGATCTCCTGCAAAGCCTGTCGCGCGGCGTCGATATGTTCGATTGCGTCATGCCGACCCGCGCCGGGCGCCATGGTCTCGCCTTTACCCGCCACGGGCGCATGAACCTGAAAAATGCCCGATACGCAGATGACCCGCGCCCAATCGATGCGACATCGCTAGCGCCCGCCGCGCGCGATTATTCCCGGGCTTACTTGCGTCATCTCGTCAAGGCGGGCGAGATCCTGGGCATGATGGCGCTGACCGCCATCAACTTGGCCTATTATCAGGAGCTCATGGCTGGTGCGCGCGCCGCCATCCGCGAGCAACGGCTACAAAGTTACATAGCCGAGGCAAAGGAATTATGGCTCATCGGTGAGACGGAGAGCGACTAGACAAAATACAAAAAAGCAAGGCCAGAGCAACCTCCGGCCTTGCTTGCACTTCTATATATTGGCCGGCCGGCAAGTTTGCGTCTTGCGCTCAAAGAGCCGCGCTTTTAGCCACAACCAGTCCCTCGTCCTCCCACAGACTCAGCGTTCGGCGCACCCTTTAAGTATCGGGAAGCGGCCTCCTTTTACGCATGATTTGTCTAGAGCATAGTTGAGGGCATGTCACCATCTTAGGCAGCCCTGCTATGCAAATTTTTTCTATCTGCACGATCCTTGATCATATGAACTTCAACAGTGACAAAGGTTCGCGCAAGTACGTCTGAAAATTGTCCGCGACGGCGCTTCTCCCGCACAGCGTCCTCGCGTAAACCAGCTCCGATATTCACGGCGCGCGCAGATATGCGCGCCACGAAAGCTTTGGGGAGCCGCCATGACCGCCATCATTGACATTGCCGCGCGGGAAATCCTGGACAGTCGTGGCAATCCAACCATCGAGGTGGACGTCACCCTAGAAGACGGATCGATGGGCCGCGCCGCGGTGCCCTCTGGCGCCTCCACCGGCGCTCACGAAGCCGTCGAACTTCGTGATGGCGACAAGAGCCGTTACGGCGGCAAGGGCGTGCTGAAAGCGGTCGAATCAGTCAACCGCGACATTTTCGATGCGATCTCGGGCTTCGAGGCGCAAGATCAGGCCAAGATCGACGAGACGATGATCGAGCTCGACGGCACGCCAAACAAAGCAAAGCTCGGCGCCAACGCGATTCTCGGCGTTTCCTTGGCAGTGGCGAAGGCGGCGGCCGAAGCCTCGGGCCTGCCGCTTTACCGCTACGTCGGCGGGACCACGGCGCGGGTTCTGCCCATGCCGATGATGAACATCGTCAACGGCGGCATGCACGCCGACAATCCGATCGATTTTCAGGAATTCATGATTCTGCCAATCGGCGCGCCCTCGTTGAGTGAAGCCGTGCGGTGGGGTTCGGAGGTTTTTCATACGCTGAAGGCCGCACTGAAAAAGGCCGGCCACAACACGAACGTCGGCGACGAAGGCGGCTTCGCCCCAAACCTGCCCTCGGCCGAGGCCGCGCTGGATTTCTGCGTCAAGGCAATCGAGAGCGCCGGCTTTAAACCAGGAACCGAGATGGGACTCGGCCTGGATTGCGCCGCGACCGAATTCTTCCGGGACGGCGCCTACGTCTATTCAGGCGAAGGCAAAACACGCTCGGTAGAAGAGCAAGTGAAGTATCTGGAACAACTGACCAAGAGCTTCCCAATCCTCTCGATCGAGGACGGCATGTCAGAGGACGACTGGGCGGGCTGGGCGCTGCTGACCAAGACGCTCGGCGCCAAGTGCCAGCTTGTCGGCGACGATCTGTTCGTCACCAACGTAACGAGGCTGGCGCGGGGAATCGCGGAGGGCACCGCCAACTCGATTCTGGTCAAGGTCAACCAGATCGGCACGCTCACCGAGACGCTTGCGGCGGTCGATATGGCGCATCGCGCCGGCTACACCGCCGTCATGTCGCACCGCTCCGGCGAAACCGAGGATTCGACCATCGCCGACCTCGCGGTCGCCACCAATTGCGGGCAGATCAAGACGGGCTCGCTCGCCCGCTCCGATAGGCTCGCCAAGTACAACCAGCTCATTCGCATCGAGGAAGAGCTGGGCGCGCAGGCGAAATACGCAGGCCGCGGGGCGATCAAGGCGCGGTAAGACCACCGCGGCGGCAACACTAAATTAACGCTCCCGCCGCATCCTCTCCTCATGGTCATCAGAACGCGCGCGCGCGCAATCCTCGTGCCTCTCGCCTTCTATCTCGTCCTTGGCGGCGCGAGCGGCTATCTTGTCTGGGCGGCCTCGAAAGGGCAGCGCGGGTTGGAGGCGCGCGCCACTTACGTGACGCAAACTAAAGTGTTGCAGACTCAACTCGCCTCGCTGCAAGCCGACCACGTGCGTTGGAAGCGCCGGGTCGATGCGATGCGCACCGAATCAATCGACCGCGACCTCTTGGAAGAAGAAGCCCATTCGCAGCTCGACCGCGTGGGCAAGGACGAAGTCGCGATCTTTACGTCGGCGAAGGCGGAGCGTCGCTGATAGCTCTGTTTAGCGCTGCGATAATCCGCAACGCTAGTCCGCGATGCCGCGCAACCCTGCGGCCTCACCTCGCACCCGCACCTCCGCCGTGACCGAATTGGCGATGTAGCAGGCGTCGTGAGCCTCGTGATGGATCGCATCCACCTCGCCAGCATCGGGACGCTTGTCTCCTGAAAACACGATGTGCGGCTTCAAGGTGACTTGCGTCATACGCACCCGCCCATCCGCGCCCTTCTCCATCAAGCCTTCCGCTGCGTCCTCGTACGAATCAACGACGAAGCCGCCGCGCTTGGCGAAGTCGAGGAAGAACAACATGTGGCAACTCGAAAGCGACGCCACAAGCGCTTCCTCGGGATCGACCCCGCCGGGATCCGAGAAGGGAAGTCTGACGACGCTCGGTGAAGAGGAGGCTGGAATTTCCGCTCCGCCGTCAAACGACCAACGATGTGCGCGGCTGTACTTGCCGTCGAGAAAGCGTTCATCAGGCTTGCGTGACCAGCGGATTTTGACGGTGTAGCGGGACATGGCGGGCTCGGGGATTGATAGCGTTTAACTTAACGGAATGTGGCGCAATCCCTAAATTCCCTCAAGGCGCCAAACTCGGGTCTGTCGGTTCGTAGATGCGTTATCTCGGATATCAAACACCCGCCGCGCTTCCTCCTCCCGCCCCGTCGTGCTATCTGCCGGGTTTCCCCGACTTGACGCAGGCGCCCCATGACCCCCGTCCGCTCCAATTCTTTCTTCTCCGCCACGCTTGCCGACGCCGATCCCGAGATCGCTCGCGCGGTGCAACTGGAACTCGGTCGTCAGCGCGACGAGATCGAGTTGATCGCGTCGGAAAACATCGTCTCCAAGGCGGTGCTGGAAGCTCAAGGGTCGGTGCTCACCAATAAATACGCCGAGGGCTATCCCGGCCGGCGCTATTATGGCGGCTGCCAGTTCGTCGACATCGCCGAGAGGCTCGCGATTGAACGAGCCTGCCAGCTGTTCGACTGCCGCTTCGCTAACGTGCAGCCAAACTCCGGCAGCCAAGCCAATCAGGCGGTTTTCCTTGCGCTGATGCAGCCGGGCGACGTGTTCATGGGCCTCGACCTCGCAGCCGGCGGCCACCTCACCCACGGCTCGCCGGTCAACATGTCAGGCCGTTGGTTCAAGCCCGTTTCCTACGGCGTTGATCGCGAAACGCAGCGAATAAACATGAGTGAGGTCGCAGCGCTCGCGCGGGAGCACAAGCCAAAGCTGATCATCGCCGGCGGCTCGGCCTATGCGCGGCATTGGGATTTCGAGCGCTTTCGCGAGATCTGCGATGAAGTCGGCGCATATTTTCTCTGCGATATCGCCCATTTCGCCGGGCTGGTGGCGGGCGGCGCGCATCCCTCGCCGTTTCCGCACGCCCACGTCGTCAGCACGACTACGCACAAGACCCTGCGCGGACCGCGTGGAGGCATGATCCTCACCAATGACGAGGCGCTCGCCAAGAAGATCAACTCGGCGATCTTCCCCGGTCTGCAGGGCGGACCGCTGATGCATGTAATCGCCGCCAAAGCTGTCGCGTTCCGTGAAGCGCTGCAGCCAGAGTTCAAGACTTACGCGCAAGCCGTTGTTACTAATGCGAAGGCGCTTGCCGCGCCGATCCTCAAGGGCGCTTACAAGCTTGTCACCGGGGGCACCGACAACCATTTGATGCTGGTCGATTTGACGCCGAAAAAGCTTACCGGCAAGGCGGCGGAGGCGGCGCTCGAGCGCGCCCATATCACCTGTAACAAGAACGGAATTCCGTTCGATCCGGAAAAGCCCTTCGTTACCTCAGGAATTCGGCTCGGTTCGCCAGCGGCGACATCGCGCGGCTTTGGCGCGGTGGAGTTCGATAAAGTCGGAGAATTGATCGTTAAAACGCTTGACGGCTTGGCGGCGCACGGCGAATCGGGCAACGCTGACGCTGAGGCGCAGGTGCGCGAGGCCGTGACGGAACTGACTCATCGGTTCCCAATCTACTAAGCTTCGCTGGACGCTGCGCCAAGGAGCGTCCTATGCGCTGTCCCTATTGCGGGGGTCTCGACACGCAGGTGAAAGATTCGCGGCCGACCGAGGATAATTCCTCGATTCGGCGCCGGCGCATCTGCTCTGACTGCGGGGGAAGATTCACGACGTTCGAGCGCGTGCAATTGCGCGAACTGACGGTGGTGAAGAAAAACGGTCGCCGCGCCCCGTTCGATCGCGACAAGCTAGGTCGCTCGATCGAGGTGGCGCTGCGCAAACGGCCGGTGACGCCTGAGCGCGTCGAGCGCATGATCAACGGCGTCGTGCGGCAGCTCGAAGCTCAGGGCGACGCGGATATACCGACCGACAGAATCGGCGAACTCGTGATGGAGGGGCTGAAGACCCTCGACGAAATTGCCTATGTCCGCTTTGCCTCGGTTTACCGCGACTTCCGTGAAGCGCGCGATTTCAACCTGATCGTTGGCGAACTCGAAGCCGTGCCGGAGGCCGAGGCGACCGCGCGTCGCGCTCCCAAATGAGCCCCGCCGAGAGCGCCGATGATGAACGGTGGATGGATGCCGCGCTGGCTTTCGGCCGGCGTGCGCTCGGAACCACGGCGCCCAATCCGGCAGTCGGCGCAATCCTGGTGAAAGATGGCCGCGTGATCGGCGCCGGCGCGACTGGTCCCGGCGGTCGCCCGCACGGGGAAACGATCGCCCTGCTTGAGGCAGGTTCGCAAGCGCGAGGCGCGACCTTGTATGTCACGCTGGAGCCGTGCTCGCACCACGGCGTCACCCCGCCTTGCGCAGAGGCGGTTGCCGCGGCCGGCGTCGCGCGAGTCGTTTGCGCGCTCGAAGATCCGGATGTGCGGGTGCGCGGACGCGGGATCGCACTGCTGCGTGCGGCAGGCGTTGAAGTGGGGGTCGGCCTTCGCGGCGAGACCGCGCGACGCGATCATCTCGGCCATATTTTGCGTGTCACCATGGGCCGCCCGATGCTGACACTGAAGATTGCACGCACTTCGGACGGTTATGCCGCAGGCGACGAGCACGACACACGGCTCACGATCACCGGCGCTGTCGCCAATTCCCGGGTGCAGACCCTTCGTGCGACCCATGACGCCATCATGGTTGGCATCGGCACGGCGATCGACGACGATCCCCTGCTCACCGTGCGCTTGCCCGGCCTGGAGCAGAAGCCGCTGCGTATCATCCTCGATTCGCGATTGCGCCTGCCGCTATCGTCTCGCCTCGTCGCCAGCGCGAACGAAATCCCGACACTCGCGATCGCCGCATTGGACGCATCGGTCGAGCGTGAGGATGAGTTGCGGACACGCGGGATCGAAGTGGTCCGGGTCGCAATAGGCGCTGATTCCCGTCTCGATCTCGCTGCCGCGCTCCAGCATCTAGGCGCGCGCGGCCTGACCCGCGTTCTCAGCGAGGGCGGTCCTTGCGTCGGTTCACGGTTGATCGGCGCCGGGCTCGCGGATGTGGTGATCCTGTTTACCGCAACCAAGCCGCTAGGGCGTCCGGGCCAGGCGGCGCTTGCGCCCGATGCAGTCACCGCCCTCGACGATCGCGCGCGCTATAGTGAGACCGAGGTCGCCGTCTATGGACTGGACGAGATGCGGCGGTGGGAGCAGACGGACGCAGCGGGGGATCATTCCCGTCCCGCTCATGGCGGCGAGTAGAGAAAAGCGGCCCTTGCGCTTGTGGACGCGGCCGCGCTCGACGCGCTAAGAGAGCGCTCCTGTTCGACCGGAGTTTTCATGTTCACAGGTATCATCAGCGATGTCGGGCAAGTCGTTGAGATGACGCGCAACGGCGACATTGCACGACTGGTTGTCGACAGCGCCTACGATCCCGGCTCGATTGCTCTCGGGGCGTCGATCGCCAATGGCGGGCCCTGCCTGACGGTGGTTGAAGCGACAGCGCGCGGCGCAGGTTCTCGACTTTCATTCGACGTCGGCGCGGAGACGCTCGCGGTGACGACGCTGGGCCGCTGGGCGCCTGGCGTAAAGATCAACATGGAGCGCTCCTTGCGTGTCGGCGACGAACTCGGCGGCCACATGGTTTCCGGCCATGTCGACGGCATTGCCGAGATTATCATGCGTGACGATTTCGAAGGCATGGCCCGTTTTCGCTTCCGCGTACCGGCGGCTTTGGCGAAGTTCATAGCGCCCAAGGGCTCCGTGTCGCTCGACGGAACTTCACTGACGGTCAATGCGGTGGACGGCGACCAGTTCGAGATCCTGTTGATCCCCCACACCCTTGGCGTCACCACCTGGGGCGCCCGCATCAAAGGCGATCCCGTCAATATCGAGGTCGACCAGATGGCTCGCTATGCGGCGCGACTGATCGAAGCGAGATAGCCAACGTGCTGGGTCGGGGCCGACGACCGAAAACAGCGATGTCTGGTTGAACCCTTGCGACCTCCGCCGCGGAGTGTGCAAGTTGCAGACGCTGCGAGGCGGGGAGAGGATGATGTCGCATAAATCGGCCAGGACGACCGCTGTGGTGGCTTGTCTGTTAGCCGCGACAGGCGCGCGCGCGGAGTGCCTGAACCTGCAATCCAAAGAGCCGGTGCTGTTTGAAGCCCGGCTAGGGTTTCACGTTTTTCCAGGGCCGCCTGGATTTGCCGATGTTCAGAAAGGAGATGCGCCCGAGCCAACCTATGTGCTGGAACTCGCGGCGCCGATCTGCATCGCGGCAGACGAGCATGCCGACTCAAACACCAAGTTCTCGACCGTCCAACTGCGGCCGACCCGCACAACAGCCGCGGCGCTTCGCGGGCTGGTCGGGACGAAAGTCAACGCCACATTGACCGACCTCATGGCGGCGAATACTGGCCACCATCATGAGACGCTGGTCGCCACACTTGGCGACATCGGAGCGGTCCGGCCCGCCAAGCAAAACGCCGGACTCGGGCTCACGACCGTGAAAGCGTTTTATCAAGCGCTCGGCGCTGGCAGCGGCGACGAAGCCTCGAAACTGATTGTCCCCGAACGCCGCGTCGGCCCCTTTGCTCCTGACGCCATGACGCGATTTTATGGCGCACTCTCCGAGCCGCTTCGGCTAGCCTCGCTAAGCCCAACAGGCGCCAACCAGTTCGAGGCTCGCTATCGCTTTCGCTCTCAAGCCGGCGCCTGCAATGGCCACGCGATCGTCACGACGGTCTCGCGCGACGGAGCCTCTTACATTTCAAGCATCCATGCGCTTGACGGTTGCTGATCGGGGTAGACCCGCTGCGGCATAACGGCGCCATTCGAGCGTAGCGTAGCGTAGCGTGGAGTGTGCCGTTCTCCTTCGTTCGGCCGCTCGCGACCAACCGAAAAGGAACCATAAGCGCAATTGGTCGTTTTGCCCAGGCGATCAGTCCAACAGGAGCGCGTAGCTATGGCCGAGAAGACCCTGAACGATCTTTTTCTAGACCATCTCAAAGACATCTACTACGCTGAGAAGCAGATCTTCAAGACGCTTCCGAAAATGGCGAAAGCCACCAAGATGCCTGAGCTGAAGACTGCGTTTATGACGCATCGCGAGCAGACCCAGGAGCACATCGCTCGCCTTGAGCAGATCTTCGAAATGCTAGGCAAGCGGGCCCAGGCCAAGACCTGCGAAGCGATCAATGGCATCATTGCTGAAGGCGAGGAGACGATCGAAGAATACGGCTCCAGCCCCGCGATCGATACGGGCCTGATCGCTGGCGGCGAAGCGATTGAGCATTACGAAATGGCCCGCTACGGCGCGCTGGCTGCTTGGGCTGAAACCCTCGGCATGAAAGAGGCCGTGACCTTGTTAAATAAGACAAGGCAGGAAGAAGTCGATGCCGAACAGCTACTGATCCAGCTCGGCAAGAAGGAAGCCGATAAGAAGGCCGCCTAACAAACTATAGTTCGAAGGGCGTGACTGAAGTCACGCCTTTTTTTTGCTCAGACCGCTTTTGCAACGAGATGCTCACGAAGTCGAGAAACCTGCGGCATATTCAGCCCGAGTAAGGGTCGCAAATAGTCGGTGAATGCAGGAGTGACGTTATTGCCTGCCTCGCTAATCAACCAATCTTCCATGACCCTAGTCTTGGCGGCGACCGCCTCCAGCGGGATCAGGGGATAATCGACCGCGTACTCGCCGATGCGACGGATGGCGACGGATCCGTTTGATTTGCCAAAACTTACGTATTGCACCGCTTTCTCGCCGACTTCGCGCGCTTCCCGAGCATCTACGTCAGAGACGCAACCGACAAACGAGCGCTGCAAGTAGCCGAATGTGTCGCCGCGCACACGCTTGATGCCGAGCTTGCTCTTCACCTCTTCGCAAAGCAGGTCCGCAAGCGCTCCGGTGCCGGAAAGCTGGATGTTGCCATGCGCGTCGCGCTCGACCGAGCTGGAGAGTTGGGCGATGATCGGGGAGCCCTTTTCGTCATGGATACCTTCGGAAACGGCTATGACGCAGCGGCCGCGTTTGTCGTAGCAAGCTTTCACATCGGCGAGAAACTTCTCGACCTGAAAAACTCGCTCGGGCAAGTAAATCAGGTGTGGCCCGTCTTCGGAAAACTTTCGGGCCAGTGCGGAGGCCGCGGTGAGGAAGCCGGCATGACGGCCCATCACGACCGCGCAGTAGACGCCGGGCAGCGCTTTATTATCGAGATTTGCGCCCATGAACGCCTGCGCCACGAATTTGGCGGCCGAGGGATAACCGGGTGTGTGGTCGGAACCGACGAGGTCATTGTCGATCGTCTTGGGGACGTGGATCGCCCTGAGTTGACGACCTTCAAGCGCAGCCTCTTCCGCGACGATCCGCACGGTATCGGAAGAATCGTTGCCGCCGATATATAAGAGGGTGTCGATAGCGTGCGCGCGCAGCACGCGCAGGATTTCCTTGCAATATTTGCGGTCGGGCTTATCGCGAGTGGAGCCGAGCGCCGCCGCCGGAGTCGCCGCAACCACCTCAAGATTGACGGTGCTCTCCTGGCCTAGATCGATCAGTTTTTCGTCAACGATGCCGCGCACGCCGTGAAGGGCGCCATAGACGTGCGAAATATTAGGAAAACGCCGCGCTTCGAGCGCTACGCCAACTAATGATTGATTGATTACGGCGGTCGGCCCGCCACCCTGCGCCACAAGAATTTTCCGAGACATGCGTCTCTCCCGCTGATCTC
>JAYTRP010000523.1:0-11208 GCA_043746145.1 Hyphomicrobiales bacterium
GTAGACTTGCCGCAGCCTGATGGACCCAGCAGCGACAAAAATTCACCATCGCGAATGTCTAGATCGAGATGGTCGAGCGCGACTGTTCCGGTCTTAAACGCCTTGCGCACGCCGCGCAGGGATACGAGCACGGGGCGCTCGCTCCCAACTTCATTTGTCATGGCTTTACAGCACGCGCGGCGCTGAGCCGACCACTACGAGAAACCTCATTCCTGCTCCGACTGAGCCATCTCGTTTCCTCCACACGGCGCGCTGGCGGCGCGCGCTCTTAACAATCAAATGTATGGCATGACGTCCAGATCGAAACAAGACTTGCAGCCTGCGACAAATTCTCACCTTTTGCTAATCCCTAATCTTGCACTTCAACCCTTAGCTTGTGCTAAGGTAACTGACGATTTGACTTTCGTCAGGAATCGAATTCATGCGCGTCGTGGCTTACCTTGGTGGCATTGCGTTCGGAATTGCGCTGGGCGTCGTCCCATCCATAGCGCGCGACAAGGTCACGTTCGGCACGAACTGGCTCGCCGATCCGGAATCTGGGGGTTTTTACCAAGCGGTAGCGGACGGCACCTACGAGAAATATGGGATCGACGTTACGATCATGCCAGGCGGCCCCTCGGTCAATGGCGGGCTCATGCTGATCGCCGGCAAGATCGAGTTCTACATGGGCGGCGATATGCTCGGCGATTTCTATTCGGTCGAGCAGAGCTTGCCCGTTATTACCGTCGCTGCCGACTTCCAGAAAGATCCGCAGATCTTAATGGCGCATCCGGGCTTTGGTTTCGACAAGTTCGAAGATCTTAAGAACGCGACGGCGATCATCAGCAAAGGCTCGCTGTCGGGCTTTTATGCGTGGCTACGCGTCGCCTACGGCTTCAAGGACGAGAACGTCAAACCCTACAATTTCAATTCTGCGACCTTCGTCTCCGACAAGCATTCGATTCAGGAGGGCTACGTCACCTCCGAGCCGTTTGAGGTGGAAAAGCAGGGCGGGTTCAAGCCCAATGTTTTTCTGCTCTCCGATTACGGCTATTCGAGCTACGCCACGACAATCATCACGCGCAGGGAGATCGCGGAGAAAAATCCGGACCTTGTGCAGCGTTTTGTCGACGCCTCCGCGATTGGCTGGTATCGCTATCTCTACGGTGACAACGCCAAGGCCAACGCCGCTATCAAGCGCGACAACCCGGAAATGACCGACGATCAGATTACCTATACAATCGCCAAGTTGAAAGAATACGGGACTGTCGATTCCGGGGAGGCGATGACCATGGGCATCGGTGCAATGACCGACGCACGGGTCAAGGATTTCTTCGATAAGATGGTGAAAGCCGGCTTGGTCCAGCCGACGACCGATTATAAAAAAGCCTACACGCTGCAATTCGTGAACAAAGGCGTAGGACTCGATCAGAAGCCCAAGTAAACAATCGAGCTGTCTCGATGCGTCTGTGGATTAGGGATCCCCTCGCCGTTTTCGCCCCCGCCGCAGAGCGCGGCGTGGTTGTCGACGGAACGACGATTGCCGAACTGGTGCCGCGCGGGCGCGAGCCCAGCGCGCCCGTCGACGCGATCTATGACGCGTCGCGGCATGTGCTTCTGCCGGGCTTAGTCAATGCTCACCATCATTTTTACCAAACGCTCGTGCGTGCGCATCCCTTGGGCTTGAAGGAAGATCTCGTTCCCTGGCTCGTGGCGCTGTATCCGATCTGGGGGCGCATGAACGAACGCGACCTCAGGCTCGCGACGCGCGTCGCCTTGGTGGAACTCTTGATGTCAGGTTGCACGACCTCGGCCGACCATCACAACCTGTTCCCTCCCGGGCTCGAGCACGCTATCGATATCGAAGTCGAAGAGGCGCGGGCGATGAATATGCGCGTGACCATCACGCGCGGCGCCATGAGTTTTTCAGTGAAAGACGGAGGTCTGCCGCCGGACAATGTCGTGCAAACCGACGAAGCCGTGCTCGCCGACTGCGAGCGGGTCGCCAAGCTTTATCACGATCCCGCCGCTGGTTCGATGTCGCAAATCGCCTTTGCGCCCTGCTCGCCCTATGCCGTGAACCGGCCTTTGATGCCGGCGCTCGCCGCGCTTGCAGAAAAGATGGATGTGCGGCTGCATGCGCATTTGATGCAGATCGAGGATGAGGAGCGCTACTCGGTTGCCGCGCACGGCCTGCGCCCGGTCGATTTCCTCGAAGCGACGAATTGGTTGAGCCCGCGCTTGTGGCTCGCGCATGCCATCCACTTCAATACCGACGATATTGCGCGGCTCGGCGCGGCGGGTGTTGGCGTTTGCCATCTCGCTGCGGCGGACATGCTGCTCGCCGCGGGAATTTGCCCGACCAAGGATTTCGAAGCAGCCGGCTCGCCTGTAGGGCTTGGCGTCGATGGCTCCTCATCGAACGATTCCTCGAACATGATGGAGGCGCTGCGCCATTCCCTGATGCTTGGGCGACTGCGCTACGGCGCCTCGAAGGTGACGCATTTGGACGTGCTGCGTTGGGGAACGGAAGGCTCAGCGCGCTGTCTCGGACGCGACGACATCGGTGTCATTGCGGCCGGGCGTCAGGCCGATTTTGCACTTTATACGCTAGACGAGCCGCGTTTTTCCGGCGCGCACGACCCGCTTGCCGCGCTAGTGTTATGCGGCGCCCATCAAGCCAACCGTGTGATGATCGCGGGCCAGTGGCGCGTCATCGACAATGCGCCGGTCGGCGTAGATCTTGAACAGTTGCTGGCGCATCATCGGGAAGCCGCGCGGCGCTACGCGTAAAGCGCGAGGGTTCATAACCCTACATCGCTTCGCCCCCATCGATAGTCAGCGTGGCCCCCATCACATGTCGCGATCTTTCGCTCAATAGGAACAGCACTACCTCCGCGATGTCGGCGACATCGGCAATGCGGCGGGCGGGAATGGCGGCGAGCATGCGATCGCGATCCATGCGCCCCGATGCAAAATCGGCGCGTACCCCCTCCGTGTCGACATGCCCCGGCGCAACGCCGTTGACGCGCACACGTTGCGGTCCCCACTCCAGGGCGAGCGTCTTGGTCAAGCTGTCGAGCGCCGCCTTCGAGGCGGAATAGAGTCCGCAACCCGGAGCCGGCCGTGCGCCTGCGATACTGCTCACATTGACGATCGCCGCCGGTTTTTGCGCAGCGATCGCCCAGCGCGCGAGCGCCTGAGCGCAGAACAGCGGACCTTGTATATTCGTGGCGAACATGCGGGTGAACGCCTCCGGATCCGCGTCCAGGAGCGGTATCAACGAGAACCAAGCGGCGTTATTGACGAGGCCGTCAATCTGGCCAAATCTATCCAGCGTCGTACGAACGAGCGCTTCACAATCGGCGGGAACGGCGACATCCGCGTTGACCGCAAACGTCAAAGCGCCAAACTCATGGGCTGCGTCGTCCGCGCTGCGCTGCGCTGTGGCGAGATCTCGCCCCGCGATGGCAACGCGGGCGCCATTCGCCGCAAGGGCTGCAACGACGCCTCGCCCAATCCCGGCGCCTCCACCCGTGACGATGAAAACTTTGCCCTGTAATTCAGGCCAATGTCCGGTTGAAGCACTGCTCATTGTCTCTGCCTTAACACAAAATCCAGAAGTAACTGCTGCGTGTTCACTCATGCAATCGCGAAGAAAGTCTTGACGTCCAAGGGAATTGTTTCAAAAACGCATGAGCTTCGCAGGAAACTGTAAGCCGGCCGTCTATCGACGGAAGAGGAGCGGCTCGGATGGCCTTGTTAGCAGAAACGGCATCGGAACGGAGGCGCGGCTGTTTTTCTTACACGCCCTTTGTGGTTCTCTGGGCGGCATCGTCCTTGTCGCTGACCGGCATCGCCATCTCCGATGCCGCTTCCGCGTGGCTGATGACGACGATCGACGCCGATCCGCGCGCCGTTTCATTCGTTCTGACAGCGAGCAGCCTGCCAATGTTCCTGTTTACATTGGTCGCGGGCACGCTGGCGGACATGGTTCAGCCTCGGCGTTTCCTGATCGCTCTGGAGAGCGCTGTCGTTATCCTTATGGCGAGCTTCGCCGCCGCCGTCCAATATAAGCTCGTAACTCCGCCGATCCTGCTTGTGGTTATCTTCACGTTGTCGACATGCTGGTCGCTGGCCTCGCCGGCGTGGATGTCGCTCACGCCCCTGCTCGTACCTCGTGAGAATTTAGAAGGAGCCAACGCCGCCAACAGCGTAGGCTACAACGTCAGCCGGTCGGTTGGTCCGGCTATCTGTGGCGTGGCGATCGCGACCTTAGGGGGTGCGGCGCCATACTGGATGTTTGCGGCGACAAACACGTTGTCGGTAATCTCACTTATCTGGTGGACCCCCCCGAAAGTCGCTGCGCGAAACGAGAGTTTGTCGCGCGCGATCGTCGCAGGCATTAAATGTTCGCTCGGAGACCGAGCTTTTCGCCATACACTCTACAGAACCGTCGCGGTTTACCCATTTGCCGCAGCCTATCTGGCCTTGCTTCCCCTGCTCGCCAGGTCGCTTTCATCGCAAGGTCCGCAAACTTACGGTTTCCTGCTCGCATTGGTGAGCGCAGGCGCCGTGCTCGGCGCTTTCGCCCTGCAGCCGTTGCGGGCGCGAGGCAGCCCCGATTTCGTCGTGGCGATCGGGACGGTCGCACTTGCCTTGGGGCTCGCGCTGTTGGCTATTGCGAATGACTTCTGGCTAGCTGGCGTTGCGGCGGTTGTGGTAGGCGCCGCCTGGACAGTGATCCTCTCGGTGCTTTACGTGTCGGTGCAGATCGCTCTGTCGGACGATGTCAGAGGACGCGGTCTCGGCGTGTTCCTCACCGTCGTGTTCGGGTCTGTAACCCTAGGCAGCACGATATGGGGACAGATCGCCGCGCGCGAGGGTTTGCCGGCCGCTTTTCTGGTTGCAAGCGGTGTAGCCCTAGTCGCCACGCCGCTCGTGCGGAGGTGGAAACTCCTCGGCGCCGGCGGATAATCTGAGACCAAGCTTCGCCTTGGAATTGCCGGTTCCACTCCTTATCTCGTGGTCGGCACGGACTGAGCTCACGGGGCGCGAATTGGAATCTGACGCAACGATTGGGGATGCCAATGCTTGCCCCCGTTCAGCGTGGGCGGTGTTCAGTTATTTTCCGTTTACGTTAATCTGGGGCGCAACCACACTCTCCCTGACAGGGATCGCCATGGCCGACGCTGCGTCGGCTTGGTTAATGACCAATCTGAGCGCAGATCCTCGCACGGTCGCTATGGTGCAGGTGGCGAATTACCTGCCAATGTTTCTTTTCACAATTCCCGCCGGCACGCTGGCGGACCTGGTCGAACCTCGACGCTTTCTGATCGGCCTGGAATTCTTCATCACTGTCTTCATCCTACTTCTCGCCGCGACCGTCTATTTTCATTGGGCGACTCCCAATCTTCTTTTAGCCATGACGTTTATTTTGAGCGGGAGTTGGTCGGTAGCGGCGCCGGCGTGGGGATCGATTACGTCCAAGCTCGTGCCGCGCAACGATCTCGATTCAGCGACCGCAGCCAATAGTGTATCTTATCACGCTGGCCGGGCAATCGGATCGACGCTCGGCGGGCGCTTAATCGCCGCGTTCGGGGCGGCTATGCCCTATTGGTTTTTCGCGCTCGCCAATGCAGGCACAATCGCCGCCTTGATTTGGTGGCGCGCGCCAGAACAGCGAAACCGCGGGCTGCCGGCGGAGCGGTTTATCAGCGCCGTCCGAACTGGCCTGCGTCACGCTGTGTTCAACTCGCACTTACGCGCAACGCTCGCGCGAACCATGGCGATTTTCCCGTTTGGCGCGGCGTATCTAGCGCTTTTGCCGTTGGTGGCACGGCACCAGATGACATCGGGGCCGCAGTTTTACGGATTGCTGCTCGCAATCGTTAGCATCGGCGCCGTTTTCGGCTCGCTACTTTTGCCCTTCGCAAAAAGGCGCTTGGGTCCTGACAGGCTCGTCGCCGCCGCCACCGTGGGCATGGCGCTCGCTCTAGTGCTGTTTGGTCGTAGTCATATCGCCGCGACAGCCATGCTGGCTGCTTTCCTCGCTGGCGGAAGCTGGACCGTGATGCTCGCGGAGCTCTATGTCTCTGCGCAGGTCGCCCTCCCTGACTGGGTCAGAGGACGCGGGCTTGCGATTTTCCTCACTGTTGTGTTTGGATCGGTCACCTTTGGCAGCGCGGTATGGGGCTATGCCGCCGCTCATTTCGGGCTTCCCTCGGCGCACTACCTAGCGGCGGCGGGCGCTATGGCGGCAATACCGCTGAGTTGGCGTTGGAAGTTGCAGACTGGCGAAGCTGTCGATCTTTCACCATCAATGCATTGGCGCGCGCCAATGCTCGCCAAAACCATTCGGTACGATAATGGGCCGGTGCTGGTAACTGTGCGCTATCGCATTCTTGGCGACGATCCCGACCCCTTCCTAGACGCTATTGAGGTCGTCGGAAGACAACGTCAGCGCGACGGCGCGTTCGCCTGGGGCATATTCGCCGATGTGGCGGAGAAAGGCGTGTATCTCGAAACTTTTCTGCTCGAGACTTGGCTGGAGACGCAATATCTGCGCGAGCGGGTGACGAACTCGGACCGCGAGGTGGAGGAGCATGTGATAGAACTGCTCAGCGAGCCGAGGGAGTTGACGTTGATGATCGCCGCCGACGCGGAGCATGCTACGCGCTTCGGGGCAGAGGCTGCCCCAGCACGGCGCGAACCGCGACTTACCAACGTCGAAACGACCGCTTGACGCGAGCAAGGAATAGCGCGCGGCTTTCTGCCGTTGCCGCGTCCATTCCATATGCCCCGTGATATTCGACCGGCGCGCCTTGTGCGATCAGCGGCCCTAGGTTGCGCAAGACAAATCGGCGAGGCAGATCGCCAACGGCGCGCGTACGATCCCGGTCGGCGCCATAGGTCGCAACCGCGCTGAGGCGTTGAATGTTCTGCAACAGCGGATAGAAGACGCCGTCAGCATCGATTTCAAAGACTACGCCACGCAGGAAGACGCGATCGAAGTAGCCCTTGAGGATCGCGGGCGCGCCATCGTGCCAAACGGGATAGACGAGCACGAGCGCATCCGCCTGCCGCAATCGGTCGACGTAAGACGCCACTTCCGCCTTGTTCTCACCGACGTCGAGATAGGCGCGATAGCTCCTCTCGGACAGCACAGGATCAAATTTCTCCGCATAGAGATCGCAGAGATCGATCTCGTGACCGCGTTCCTCGAGCGTCTGGCAGAGCTCATGGCGGAGCCCCGCAGCGAAGCTTGTTGGCGAGGGATGAGCGTAAATTACGTGGACCCGCATGAGTCGCAAGGCTCCAGGCCATTGGGACGCGCCTCTTACGGCCTCCCCGCAGCTTAATCCATGCGTGATTAGATCGCGGGGCTATGGCGCCTACAGCAGGTCGCGCGGGATAGCTTCGGAAAACTCTCGTTCGCAAGCAAGCGCGTCGTTTTCGTAGGCGCGCAACTTTGCGTGCAGGACGAACGCAGCGCACGTCGCCCGCATCGAAACCTCGGTCTCGATGCGAATGCGCCAACCCTCGCGGCCTATGTCGTAGCTCTGAGTCAAATCATAGCGCGCCGAGAGCGGATCATCGGTAGCGATAGAGAAGTTGCGCTGCAGGTCGTGCGAAAGAATTGTGTCGATCTCGTCCAAGCGATAGGCGCCCTCGCCGAACAGCCCACCCTCGCCCTTGGTCCTATAGGTGGAAACGCCGTTCAAGAGATCAAACCCGACGGTACGGGTCATGCGTCCTTCCGAGAGCCGCGTCGTGGGCGTTTTCACCATAGCGGGCGGCGGCGCAAAATCGACTTTAACTTCATGGGCGGCGCTCGACCGCACAGGCAAAGCTAGTCGACCAGGCAAGCGGAGCGTCAGTGTCGCGAGTTCCGGCGTTGGCCAGAGTAGCGGCCAATAGGCGCTCGACAGCGCGAGCCGCACGACATGGCCGGGGGCGAAGGCATAGCCGCAATCGTTGAGCTTCAACCTGATGACGTAAAAAGTACCGGGGGTGAGCGCGCTCGGCTCGGAATGATTGTCACGGTGCGTCAGGTTGATGACACCATAGGAGATCCGGCGCGAGGTCCCGTCGGGCGCAACATCGCAAAGGCGGGCGCAGAGTTGCGCGACCGGCTTGTCGGACGCGATATCGATTTCGAGTTCCGGCGCGCCGAGCAACTCCAGCCCTTCAAGCAGCGGGGCGCTGTCGAACAGGCGGGAAAAGCCGTCATCGAAGCGCTGATCCGTTGGGCCTTCGCCCTCGACGCCCGTACCCATCCATTCGCCAACGCCGGCTCCGGTCCAGCAAGGCGAGCATAGCGTGACCTCTGCGGCAAGGGACGTATTGCCAAGCCCAGCCGGCGACACTGCGAAATTCGTTCGGGTGATGCGCGGCGAAGGCCAAACCGGCTCAGCGACAAAGCGACCAGCCGCGAGTTCGTAGTTTTCCGGCGCCCCTCCATCCCCAATGAAGGCGCGCAACACAGGCTCGTTCATAATTCCCGTATCGCGCCCCTTGAGCCAATGGTCCCACCAACGCAAAGCCTCGCCAAGGAAATCGATCGCGGGACCGGGCTTCCCGTCCTGGGGATATAGATGCGCCCACGGGCCGATCAATCCGAGCTTCGGGGACGTCAGCCCCTCGAGCAAGCGTGGAATCGAATTGGTGTAGGCGTCCGCCCAGCCGCCTACCGCAAACACGGGGCAAGCGATCGCCGAAAAGTCCTCGCAGACCGAACCATGGCGCCAGTAGGCGTCGCGGCGTTGATGGCGGAGCCACAGCGCGGGCCAGAATGGCATGCGTTCGATGCGCTCGAGCCAAGTCGCGCGCCAGGCATCGCCAACCAAGACGGGGTCGGGCGGGCGCGCCTGATTGGACAGCATAATCGCGCCCCACCAGAGATTATCATTGAGCAGGGCGCCGCCCATGTAGTGGATGTCGTCGGCATATCGGTCGTCAGTCGAACAGAGCGTGATGATCGCCTTGAGGGCCGGGGGACGTAGCGCGGCGGTCTGCAAAGCGTTGAAGCCGCCCCACGACTTGCCCATCATGCCGACGCAGCCGTTACACCAGCTCTGCCGGCTCAGCCAATCGATCACCTCGCAGGCGTCGTCTAGTTCCTGCTGCAAATATTCGTCTGCGAGGTCGCCATCGGATTCGCCGGAGCCGCGCATGTCGACCCGGACCGCGACATAGCCGTGCGCGGCGAACCAAGCGTGCATCGGCTCGTCTCGACCGCGAGTGCCGTCGCGCTTGCGATAGGGGAGATATTCGAGGATCGCAGGCAGCTTTTCCGCAGAAGCGCTTGGCCGCCATAGTCGCGCCGCAAGCCGCGTACCGTCGCGCAGCTTTATCCAGAGGTGTTCTACGACCTCAACTGCATCCACGTCAGGAAGCTGCAACGACGGCCGGCTTCGTGACCGTGCGCCCAGAAAGCATTTGGTCAAGCCAGGTCGTGTCCATCTCCGGCACCGACGAGATCAGCTTCTCGGTGTAGGGATGGAACGGCGGCGAGAAGATCTGCGAGGTCGGTCCCTGCGCGATCACTTCCCCCTTCAGCATCACAGCGGTGCGATGCGCGATGCGGCGCACGGTGCCAAGATCGTGGGTGATGAACATGTAGGCTAACCCCAGGTCTTCCTGAAGCCCGCGCAGCAGTTTCAGCACCTCTTCCGCGACCAGCGGATCAAGCGCCGAAGTCGGCTCGTCGCAGATGATGATATCGGGCTCGGCGGCCAAGGCGCGGGCGATGCAGACGCGCTGTTTCTGCCCCCCAGATAGCTGACCCGGGCGCCGCTTGGCGAAATCCTCGGGTAAGCCGACCTGCTTAAGCAATTGAGCGACACGATCCCTCACCTGCGAAGGCGATCGATTGAAGAAAAACGAGACCGGCCGACCGATAATTTCCTGCAAGGACTGACGTGGGTTAAGCGCCACGTCTGGCATCTGATGCACCATCTGCATGCGGCGCAGCACGTCCCGGGGGCGTTGCCCCATGATTGGGGCCAGGCTCAGCCCGGCAAGTTTTACGTCGCCGGAGCGTCGCGGCAGCAGGCCCGCGACCACGCGCGCCAGCGAAGATTTTCCCGAGCCGGACTCGCCCACCACAGCAAGCGTTTCGCCGCGTGCAATGGAGACGCTGATATTCTTGACGACGGTCGTGCCGGGCCGATAGCCCGCCTCGACGTTGGTGACCGTCAGCATGGGTTCCGCGTTGAGCGGTGGATCGATCAGCGGCAGATGGGTCGCGGAGCGACGCTCGTTGACGAGCGCAGTGGCGTAAGCCGTTCGCGGCGCCTCAAGCACTTGCTTGGCGTCGCCGAGTTCAACCATCTTGCCGTGCCGCAACACCATGATGCGATGAGCGATCTGCGCAACCACGGCGAGATCGTGAGTGATGTAGAGGCCCGCTGTGCCAAATTCGCGGATGAGGTCGCGCAACAACGCGAGCACTTCGATCTGCGTCGTCACGTCGAGCGCGGTCGTTGGCTCGTCGAGTACGATGATGTCAGGGCGGCAGCTCATCGCCATCGCCGCCATAGCGCGCTGCAATTGTCCGCCAGAGACCTCGTGCGGATAGCGGTCGCCAAACGTCTCAGGATTGGGCAGTTGCAGCTTGCGGAACAGCGTCACGGCGTAAATTTCGGCTTCTGCGCGGCTCATGACGCCGTGCATTACCGGCGCCTCGCAGACCTGATCCATCAGTTTCATCGCCGGGTTGAACGAGGCGGCGGCGCTCTGTGCGATATAGGCGATGCTCTTGCCGCGGAACTCGCGGCGTTGCCCGACGGTGCTCGCGCGCAATTCCGTCCCATTGATCTTGATGGCCCCCCCTACGATGCGGCATCCCGCCCTCGCATAAGCCATCGCCGCCAGACCGATGGTCGACTTACCAGCGCCGGACTCGCCGATGAGCCCTAGGATTTCGCCGCGACGAAGGGTGGCGTCCACGTTGTCGACCAACACAACGCCGTTGATTGTTTCGACTCGCAGCCCTTCCAGGGAGAGAACGAGATCTTCACTCATGCCGTCCTCGCAGTTACGCGGCTAATTTCCGCAATCACATCTCAGCTTGCGCGCCCGACGGGCGAGCGTCGATCGACAGCAACCAGTCAACCACGAGATTGACGCCGACCGTTAGCGTCGCGATCGCAATAGCGGGGTAGAGCGGCGCAAACAGGCCGAAATTGATCGCCGCCGCATTCTCACGCACCATGCCGCCCCAAT
>JAYTRP010000524.1:0-3637 GCA_043746145.1 Hyphomicrobiales bacterium
CGGGGCGCTAAGGTTGCTGGCGACGTAAAATCGCTACGCACAAATGCGTGAACGTACTGACAGATACAGCGGTTTAGTTGGATTAAGAGCAATCAAGCATTTTCATCGGTCTTGGCGGCGTGGATCATCGGAACCAGTCCGGAGATGATGCCTAATGCGGAGCTTAAGTTAGCGCCTATCGGACTTGTTTCGTCCTTGACCACAAGGAACGGCTTACCGGTCTGCCAGCGCCTAATCTTCCAACCCCCCAGGCCAGATGATCGACGTCGCGCGGACGCTACTCCGCCGCCTCCGCGAGCGTCCGCTCAGCGTGTGCCGGCATGTCGGCTTTCGCCCAAACGCGCACGTCGTGAAATGCGGCGCCGCCAAAGGGCGCCACACTTTCCGCTGACGTCAGCGTGTTGATCCCGCGCCCGTCGAGGAAGTCGCGGTTTTCCCAGAGGCCTTCGCTGACGATCATGCCCGCATCGACTGCAGGTGACAGCTTTACGTGCAGGCGCAGCGATCCCCGCGTATTGCCCAGAGTCAGGATCTCGCCGTCGCGCACGCCGAGTTCATCGGCATCAGCCGGGTTCAGCAGCGCCGTCGGTCGCTTTTCTCGCGCGCGAGAGCTGGGCGTACCGTTAAAGCTTGAGTTGAGGAAATTTCGCGCCGGCGAGGTCGCGAGCTTAAACGGGTGCGCCGCGTCGGCCGCCTCGTTCACCGCCCAATGGTCCGGCAATTCCGGCATGTCGCGCCACGGCCCTTTCAACCCATTGTGGGCGTAAGGGACTTCGGGCCAGTTCGGGCGGAAGTGGAACTTCCCGTCCTTGTGAGCGAATCCGTCAAGGTAATGCGCGGCGCGAAAACTCTGGCGGCAGTCCAGCCCGCGTCCCGCTTCAAGCTCGGCCAGCGAGCCACGGCCCGACACTCGCAGCGTCTCGTCGATGATCGCGCGCGGTGTCATGTCGAAGCCGCGATGCTGCGCGCCAAGCCGGCGCGCTAAACCGCTAAGGACCTCGTGATTCGAGCGGCACTCGCCGGGTGGGTCGATCAGCTTTGGCCCGAACTGCAATGTCTGATGTGCGCTGGCGGTGTAAAGATCGTCGTGCTCGAGGAACATCGTCGCCGGCAGCACCATGTCGGCGTGTCGCGCCGTGTCCGTCATGAACTGCTCGTGCACGCAGACGAACAAGTCCGGGCGGTCGAAACCTTGGCGCACTTTCTCCTGGTCGGGCGCGACGACCATCGGATTATGGTTCTGGATCAGCATCGCTTTCACGGGTGGGCCGCCCTTGAGCGCCACGGCGTCGCCGGTCAGCACGTCGCCGAGCAGGCATTGGTCGAGCCGGCGCGTGGTCTGGTCCCTGACGTCGAGCCCTTCAATCAGCGTCTTGTCGAGTTTATAAACTGCGCCGCTCGCGTGCAGCGCGCCGCCGCCTTCGACCGCCCAGGCGCCCGTGACCGCGGGAATGCAAAGCGCCGCATGCATGTTGGCGGCGCCGTTGCGCTGTCGCGAGAAGCCGTAGCCCAGCCGAAAGAACGTGCGCTTGTTGTGGCCGACCAGAGCCGCGAAGGCTTCAATCTCGGCGACCGATAAACCTGTGATCGCGCTCGCCCAATGAGGATCGCGGCTCTTGAGATGAGCCTCTAGCGCCTCGGGCGCGTCGGTGTAGTTCGCCATATATTCGCGGTCGGCGAACCCGTCGCGAAACAGCACATGCATCACGGCGCAGGCGAGCGCCGCATCGCTGCCGGGCTTTAAGCGCAACGCCATGTCGGCCTGACGCATCGTCTCAGTCTCATAGATGTCGATTACGACGATCTTCGCGCCGCGTTCCTTACGCGCGCGAATCGCGTGCGTCATCAGGTTCACCTGCGTGGCGACGGCGTTCGTGCCCCAGATAACAAGACAGTCGGTCTTCGCGATCTCATCGAAGTTCACGCCAGCCATCTGGCCGGCGCCAGCGATGTAACCCGGCCAAGCGATGCCGATGCAGATGTCGCCATAAAAGCGCGAATAACGTTTGGCGTGGGTCAGCCGCTCGATGCCGTCGCGCATCACCAGACCCATTGTACCGGCGTAATAGTACGGCCAGACGCTTTCCGCCCCATGCTGACGCTCGGCTGCCAGAAACGCTTCCGCCGTCCGGTCGAGCGCCTCGTCCCATGAAATCGGCACAAATTGTGTCGAACCCTTGGGTCCAACGCGACGCAGCGGCTGGGTCAGACGGTTCGGGTTATGAATCCTTTCGGCATAGCGCGCCACCTTCGCGCACACGACACCCGCGGTATAGGGATGATCCGCGCCATGGATGCGTCCAATCCGCTGACCGTCGATCACCTCCACATCGAGCGCGCAGACCGAAGGGCAGTCGTGCGGGCAGACTGATGCGTGGCGCGCAACTTTGACGGACGAGTTCATCGGCGGGCATCCTTATCCCCGGCAGAATGAACTCAGTGAACGACGCGCGCAAGCGCGAGGCAAGGCTGTTCCCCTAGCTCCGAACGAGAGCGTTCGCCACTCCGGAGCCGATGATTTGGATCGAAGACGCCTATCGCTGATGCTAGCGGCTTTCACGCTTGCTGGGCCATCCTGGGCGCGGGTCGAAATTCATTACGCGCCGGTGGAAAATCTCGAGGCGATCGATGTCACGACGATCGACGATGCCGAGCGATCGATCGACATGGCCGCCTATCTGCTCACGGATGGGCGCGTGATCGAGGCGCTCGCCGATGCGGCGAATCGCGGCGTCGTCGTGCGAATCTATTTCGACCGCAGCCAATATGCCGCGCGGCGCTCCGAGGCTCTGATCGCGCTGCTCGCCGCGCCAAGCGTGGACGCGCGCATCAAGCTCGGCGGCGCCCTGATGCATTTGAAAGCCTACGCAATCGACGGCGCCGTGCTGCGCACCGGGTCTAGCAATTTCTCCCGCTCCGGCCTGTCGGCGCAAGACAATGACCTCATCCTGATAGACGACGCCCCGCTGGTCGCGCAATTCGAGCGGGACTTTGCGGGAATGTGGGGGCAGGGCGCCGCCTTGAGGTAGCCGCGCGCCGTATTCGCTTGATCGGCGCCTCGGGATTTCCGATAAAAGCCCATGCTGCGCGGACATATCGACAGGCTGACATCCGCCGGCCTGTTCGAGGGCTGGGCGATCGATGACGAGACGCCGCTGCGACCGCTCGACATCGCGATCGTCGACGCCTCGGGGCAAGAGATCGCGGCCGGCCATGCGCATCTCTTCGAACGCGATAACGTTCTGGCGCCCCGGGGCTCCGACTGGGCCGCCTTTCGGCTGCGCGCGTTCGCTCCCGCGGCGATCCTGCGCGGCGGCGTGTTCGCTCTCCGCTCAAGCGGACATGTCGTTGCCAGCGGACTGCGTCCAACCTGGGCCGAACGTGCAGACCGCTCGCTTGACAGCCTCGAAGCGGTGGCCGCCTGCGACCCGACGCGGGCGGCGGATTTTAGCGCGCTTGAGGGTTGCGCGGCGACGTTGACGGCGTTCATCGCGGCGCGCGGCCTCGACGCTTTCGTGCGCACCGCGCATATCTATGTTCTGGGGCGGTCGGTTGAACCGGAAGCCTTCGTCGCCTTCCGTAATGGGCTGAACGATAGGTTGATTACGCCGCTCGAACTGTTACGCGCGCTGGCCGG
>JAYTRP010000525.1:0-11199 GCA_043746145.1 Hyphomicrobiales bacterium
CCGAGTCGAAGACAGAGGAGCCGGCTCCGCCTAATCCGGCCGACGCTGAATTCCTGCGCTCGCTGATCCTGTTCGAGGATCGCGACGTGATCGTCTTCAACAAGCCTTACGGCTTGGCCGTTCAGGGTGGTTCGGGGACCAAGCGGCACATCGACGGAATGCTCGCTTCGCTGGCCGACAGGCATGGCGAACGGCCGGTGCTGGTGCATCGGCTCGATCGCGACACGTCGGGCGTACTGCTCTGCGCCAAGACGCGCAAAATTGCCGCCGACCTCGGCGCTGCGTTCCGCGCCCGAGAGACCAAGAAGATTTATTGGGCGCTGGTCGAGGGCATCCCAAAGCCCGAGAATGGGCGCATCTCGATGTTTCTCGCCAAGGGCGATGGCATGGGCGACGAGCGCGGCGAGAAGCCGAAGGACCATGCCGACAAAGAGCGTATGCGGGTCGTTCGCCATGGCGATCCCGAGGCGCAGCACTCCGTGACGCTCTATGCGACCGTCGACGAGGTGCGGCCGCGGCTCGCCTGGCTTTCGATGCGGCCGATCACGGGGCGCACGCACCAGCTTCGCGCCCATTGCGAGGCGATCGGCCATCCCATCATCGGCGATCCCAAATACAATCGCCGCCCCGCCAACGACCCCGCCCGCAACGATCCTTTGCGGGCTGTGCCGCCAGGAATCGAGAACAAGCTGCACCTTCTCGCACGTCGGCTGATCGTGCCGCATCCGCGAGCGGGGCTGATCGACGTGACCGCGCCTTTGCCGCCGCATATGAAAGCGGCGTTTGACATGTTCGGCTTCCTGCCTCCGCAGCGTGACCCGATCGAGGACGCGCCGGATGAGGGCGCCAGCCGCTAACAATTATGCCAAGCCGCAGAGGTATCCCGATGAATGAACCTTCGTGGGACGAAGCTATTAAGCTTAGTCAGGCGAACATGCGCGCACCCGTGGTTAGACGGTTTTACAAAATAGTGTCGGTCGGCGAGGCCGAGGGCGGCTTTGCATTGCTGCTGGACGGAAGAGCTGCGCGCACGCCGGCGAAAGCCAGACTGCTCGCACCGACGCGGGCGCTCGCCGAGGCGATTGCTGGCGAATGGGCGGGGCAGGGCGAAACGCTGGTAGCGCAAACAATGCCGATCACGCGCCTCGCCAATTCGGCGATCGACGGCGTCGCCCAAGCGCTGGACGCCGTTCGAGAGGAGATCGCCGGGTTCGCGGGGTCGGACATGATCTGCTACCGCGCGACGGAGCCTGAGCGGCTCGTTGAACTGCAGTGCGAGGCCTATGATCCCTTGCTGAATTGGGCCGAGGCGGAGCTTGGGGCACGGTTTGAGGTGGGCTCGGGCGTGATCCATGTGGCGCAGCCGCTACACGCGCTCGCAGCGGCTCGGACGGCAATCTTCTCGCACGAGAGCCCGTTTGCCGTAGCCGCGCTCTCTGGACTGACGAGCCTTTCAGGTTCGGCGCTGATCGCGCTCGCGGTGTCGCGTGGCGAGCTCAGCGCGCAGAAGGCTTGGCTCGCCGCACATGTCGATGAAGATTATCAGATCAGCAAATGGGGCGAGGACGAGGAAGCCGCGCTGCGTCGCCAAGCGCGTTGGCTCGAATTCGAAGCGGCAAACGCGACGCTGAAGGCTTTGACTTAGACGGCTGGCAATCGCAGCTCAAGCTGCCGCGTCTCTGACTTCCCATACCGCGCCGGGCGAAGTCGTCTCGTAGCAGCCGTCCTTCTCGTTCCAATCGAGATGAGTCACGACCGTATCGCCGGCGGGGTAATCCCACCAATCTGACCAGCCACCGAGCGCCGGGCGTCCGTCCGCAGCGCCCGCCCCGCCGTGTAGACGCACAAAGGCTTGGCGGGCGCCCTCCTTTCCATCGGGAACGTTTCCCTTGTGAAATTCGATGAATTCGAGCTTGGCGAGATTGGGCGACGTTGGCGTCGCGCGGCCGACGGAAACGACCCGGGCGACGCCGGCGAGATCGCAGCGATCCAAAAATTCTTCAGCGGTGAGCGGACGAAGCGCCATTCGTAGAGATCCCCCTTATAGATAATACGTCGTAGTAATCTCTGACGCGAGCGGCCAAAACAGGGTCGAAACGGGGTCACGTCGTGACCGCCAATCGCAGCGTTCGCCGCACAGGTTAACCCTTTGTCTCAGGGGCGCCCCGTTTCGAGCCGCGATGCGCTGTGCTATTCGCGATAGATCGTTACGCCAGGACGCCTGCCATGAAAGACATGCTCGCCCGTCTAGATCGCCGTCGCGCCCGCGCGCATCTGGGCGGCGGGCAGGGTCGGATCGACGCACAGCACGCCAAGGGCAAGCTCACGGCGCGCGAGCGGATCGATCTGCTGCTCGACCGCGACTCGTTCGAGGAGTTCGACATGTTCGTCGAGCACCGCGGCGCGGATTTCGGGATGGAGAAGATCCCAGGCGACGGAGTGGTCACCGGCTGGGGAACGGTCAACGGCCGGATCGTCTTCTTGTTCGCCAAGGACTTCACGGTGTTCGGCGGCTCGCTCAGCGAGGAGCACGCCAAGAAGATCACCAAGATTCAGGACATGGCGCTCAAGAACCGCGCGCCGATCATTGGGCTGTTCGACGCGGGCGGGGCGCGCATTCAGGAGGGCGTCGCCGCGCTTGGCGGCTATGGCGAAGTGTTTCAACGCAACGTGCTGTCCTCCGGCGTAATCCCGCAGATTTCGGTAATCATGGGCCCCTGCGCGGGCGGCGACGTCTATTCCCCCGCGATGACCGACTTCATCTTCATGGTGCGCGATACCAGCTACATGTTCGTCACTGGCCCTGACGTCGTGAAGACCGTCACCAACGAGACGGTTACAGCGGAGGAACTGGGCGGCGCGACGGTGCACACGACCCGCTCCTCGATCGCCGACCGGGCCTATGACAATGACGTCGAGGCGCTGCTGCAGATGCGCCGGCTGATCGACTTCCTTCCGGCCTCGAACCTGGAGTCGCCGCCGAAGCTGCCGAGCTTCGATGATCCCGACCGGATCGACATGTCGCTCGATACGTTGGTGCCCGACAGCCCCAACAAATCCTATGACATCAAGGAGCTTATCGTGAAGATCGCCGACGAGGGCGATTTCTTCGAAATCCAGGAGGCGCACGCTAAGAACATCGTGACCGGCTTTGCGCGCATCGAAGGGAGCACGGTCGGCATCGTCGCCAACCAGCCGCTGGCGCTCGCCGGCGTGCTCGATTCGGACGCCTCGCGCAAAGCCGCGCGGTTCGTGCGCTTCTGCGACTGCTTCAACATTCCGATCGTCACCTTTGTCGACGTTCCCGGCTTTCTGCCCGGGACCGCGCAGGAATATGGCGGCCTCATCAAGCATGGCGCCAAGCTGCTGTTCGCCTATGCCGAGGCGACTGTGCCGAAGGTGACCGTCATTACGCGCAAGGCGTTCGGCGGCGCCTACGATGTGATGGCGTCAAAACATCTGCGCGGCGACATCAACCTAGCCTGGCCGACCGCGCAGATTGCGGTGATGGGCGCGAGGGGCGCGGTCGAGATCATCTTCCGCGCCGATTTGAACAATCCGACGAAAATTGCCGAGCGCACCAAGGATTACGAAGACCGTTTCCTGTCGCCGTTCGTCGCGGCTGAGCGCGGGTACATCGACGAGGTCATCATGCCGCACACCACCCGCAAGCGCCTGTCTCGCGTGCTGGCGATGCTGCGCAACAAGAAGTTGGAGAACCCCTGGAAGAAGCACGACAATATCCCACTGTGAGGGGCGGGGGCGCTCCGTTTGACGTGGGAAATGGTTAAGTGGCCAAAACAGTTCGTGCGGGCGTTAGATCAGAGGGTTAGGCGCGCAAAGCTGCAATTTCGTGTCGATGCGGGCGAGCGGGTGGAACGTGAACGGCTTCGCCAATCGGGCGTTGATTGTGGCTAAAATATGGCGATGTTGCTTGGCATCAATTTGCGTCTTCCGCAGATGCCTTGGGGCGACGTTCGGATGATTGATGAGAATGATGCGCTGCATCTTTGGACGCCCCACGCGATAAGAACAACACGCCTTTCGGCGCGCCTCTCTTTGACGCTAGTGGCATTGCGCGTGAACGCACGAGCCGCGTCGAACGTACTCCATTTCGCTCGGCTGTGCGTAAAAGCGCTCTCAAGAAATCGACGCTCCCGGTATTTCGTGCGTTATGCTGGCTGGACTTAGTCAACACGCCGAATTCGGCTGTCTTGCCTTCGCATCTGATCGGGCTCCGATGAGTGCAATTACCTCAACAGTCGACCAAATTTCACACCGAGATACCGATGAATGCTGAAGTCGCCAACGCGTGTTTCAACCGATAGAAGAGAGGACGCCATGACGTTTGGCCCCATCCGGGCAGTTCCGTCGCGCCCGTCCCGCGACAGAACAAAACGCCACGACTGAAACCCCTCGGAGAAAAGAAGATGGTTCGAATTCTATTCGTCGGACAGAAGCCCGAAACCGTCGACTTCGCCGATCCCAGTTTGCCGCCGGGTTTCAATGCGGAGAAGATCAACGCCGGTATCGCCGTGGCCGTTGCAAAGATCGAAGAGCGGGGATGGCAATGCGACACTTGCATGATCATGCCCGATGAAACAGCGGGGCCCATGATCGAGAAGCAATTGCTGAGCGCACGTTATGACTGCGTGGCGATTGGCGGCGGACTGAGGATTCCGCCGAAGGGCCTCGTGTTGTTTGAACTCGTGGTCAATGTCGTCCACAAGACAGCCCCTCACGCCGTAATCGCTTTCAACACGCGGCCGGAAGACACTGCCGAAGCTGCAGCGCGCCAACTCAAGCTGTGATGATAGGCCGCGCGATAGCTTGGTCGGTTCCGCTGCGAGGATCGGTCCGCCAAAGCGGGTTGAGGGCAGCTTGGGCTCGGAGGGCCAATTTTCCTCAACCGACCCAGGATGAGCCTACAGTTGGCGCACCGTCCTCATATTCTCACATGCTTTGAACAAATATGGTATGGCGATTCGGTTGAGTGAAGCGCGTGGGTTTCATCTCGATGATCTGCGTTCACAATGGCCAGGGGTGAGTGCGCTCGTGTAGAACGCGAGCGACCTCAGTAAAACAGGGGGGGACTTAATGCACAACGACATGCAACGGCGGCTAATCGCCGAATTCATTGGAACATTCTGGTTGGTCTTTGGGGGATGCGGCGCTGCGGTTTTTGCAGCAGCGTTTCCGCAACTCGGCATCGGCTTCATGGGCGTCGCCTTCGCATTCGGCTTGACGGTTCTCACCATGGCCTATGCCGTCGGCCACATTTCCGGGGGACACTTCAACCCCGCCGTGACTTTGGGTCTCTGGTCCGCCGGGCGTTGCGCTAATAAACATGTGATCCCATACATTATTGTTCAGGTAATTGGCGCGATTTTGGCGTCTAGCCTGCTGTGGCTCATCGCGGCAGGCAAGCCAGACTGGGTTGCCGGCGGCTTCGCGTCGAATGGTTATGGCGATCTCAGCCCTGGCCACTATTCCATGATTTCGTGTTTTCTCGCCGAACTCCTGCTGACCTTCTTTTTCCTTATGATCATCATCGGCACCACGTCGAAGGGCGCGGCGACCGGGTTTGCGGGAATTCCGATCGGCCTGGCTTTGACGCTAATTCACTTGATTTCGATTCCAATTACCAACACTTCGGTCAATCCGGCCCGCAGCATCGCTCCCGCACTGTTTGCGGGGACCCCCTACATCATGCAACTTTGGCTGTTCATCGTGGCCCCGATCGTAGGAGCGCTGATCGCCGGCGCGCTCGCGCGGACGCTGTTTGAAGACTCGTCGATCGTCGACACTGTCGTGATTGAAGAACGTCGCACCAAGTAAACCGAGCATTCGGTTCGAGCGGCCAGTTCGCCGGCGCGCAGCCTCGAAAGGGCTGCGCGCGAAGACGCGATGTTTGCATCGTTCGACCCTATTGAAAGGAACGTCGCGCTCGCTAAATAAAGTACATTGCGTGAACACCCGAAGATGGGACAGCGCAATGGCAAAAAGCAATAGCGGTGCAGCGGCAAAGAGCGAAAGTGGCGCGGCGGCAAAGAATGATAGCAGCCCAGCGTCGAACGTCATCAAGGACCCGGATAATTGGACCACTGGCGATGAGCCAATGACGGGCGCGCAATCTTCGTACCTCCAAACGTTTGCCGAGCAGGCCGATAGGCTTGACGAAGCCGAGGGGGATTTGACGAAAGCAGAGGCGTCAAAGCGCATCGATCACTTGCGTCAAGAGGTCGGGTTAGCCGGCAAGAGCAAGCCAGCGGCGGGGCGCAGCAGCAAGTAAGCAGTCGTTGTCGCGCAGCTTGTCGATAGGGTGGCAAAGTTACCGACGTGTTTTCCGTCGTCGCTACCTCGCTGGTTCTGATCGGCGCGAAGTCAACAGCGTCTTTATAGTGTTGGTCGGGCTTGTCCCGGCCATTCACTCGGTCAAGCCCGATGGACGACTCACAACGGGTTGTCGGGAGAAGCGCCGCAACGACGAACGGCGATCAGCGATTCCTCACCAACGCCAGAAGCTGCTTCAATCCGGGCTGGGGAATGTCAACCAAAGCCGCGCAAATCCGTCAGCTGCTTCTCCAAAATCACAAAACATAGATCGTCGCGCTGCGGCGCCCCGAATCGGTTGTCGCCATAGGGAAACGGGTTGGTCTCCCCGCTTTCGTGATAGCCGCGCTTGACGTACCACGCGATCAGGCCGTGCCTAACATTTACGACCGACATGCGAACCTGAAGTCCCCCGTGTTCGCGCGCCCATTGCTCCGCTCGGGAAAGCAAGGCGTGGCCAAGGCCGGCGTTCTGCCGCTTCGGGTCGACGGCTAGCGAGCCGAGATACCAGCGATGATCGCCGAGTGGTTCCAACCAGACACAACCTTTCAAGGCGCCATCGCTGCGATCTCGCCATGTTAAGAACGAGGCTTGCGGGCTTCCCGCCATGTCGGCGCGCACGAGTGGCTCCGAAGTCCTGTCACCGGTGATATAGCCGGCTTCCGTGTGCCACCCGGTTGACGAGCCTCGATAGGCCAAGTTCATCAGCGCGACGATTTCAGGCACATCGGCGTCGACGGCGGGAACGAGTTCATTTGCTGCGATCGAGGCGGCGCGTTCGGTGAGCGAGCATTCGGCCAGCGCGCGCTCGATCGCGGTGATCTGTTCCAGCAACGGACCCGACAAACCCTCCACCACCTGCCGAACGGCCGCCTCGACTTGCGGCCATACGGTCTCGCGCGAGCGGGCGATAGCGCGCTCGCCCGACCGCGTGAGCGAGACGATCCGGTTGCGGCCATCGGCAGCCGAACGATCAACCTGCACCAGGTCGAGCTCGAGCAATTTGCCTATGCTGCGCGTCGTCACCGGCTGGCTTGAACCCAACCTGCGGGCGAGTTCGCCGACGGTTTGCGCGCCATTTTGCGACAGCAGCGCAAGCAGCGGAAATTTGCCGGTTGGTATCGCGATGCCGGCTTGCTGCGAGACCTGGATCACGTCCTCCTGCATCTGCTCGGCAAGGCGCTTGAGGCGGCTGCCCAGAAATAAATAGCCGCTGTCCGCAATCTAATCGTTCGTCATCACGTAATCTCCATACCTAGGTATGGGATAGTTCGCCCGGGTGCTGCTGTCTATGCGCTGTCATCGGTTTGGAAGCAGGAATCGTGCTCCCCTCGTTCAACAACCCTTAACGCTGCTTTGCTTTGACGCCTTGAAATTCACCGACTTTAAAATATTGAAGCGCCAGTTTGCGTGCGGCTGCGGGTTACAACTCGCGGGTCAAGTCGCAGAGCGGGTTGCGTGATGGCGTTTAAAGTCGACCGAAGCCGTTCGATCATCAGCGCGATGATTTACGGCCGTCGGATTACCGGGATGGACATCGCCTGGTTACGACGCGAAGTATTCGCGGACGGCGCCGCTTCGCGCGAGGCGGTCGATGAATTATTCGAAGTCGAGCGCGCCGAGATCGACAAGGCGCCGGAATGGATCGACTTCTTCGTCGAGATGATCACCGACCATGTACTCTGGCGTTCCGGACCGGCGGGCGAACTCGATGAAGCGCAGGCGGAGTGGTTGCTCGAACAGGTCGATTCGTGCTCGACGGCCAATGCATTTGCGGTGCTGGTGAACGTGCTCGGCGAGGCGCGACGGGCGCCACGCTGGTTTCTAGCAGCGGTTCGCGGCCGGGCGGTTCGCAACTGGGCGGCGATCGTCGATGCGTCGTCTGGGCTGGCTAGTTAGGTCCGCGACCGCGGCGCGCCTAAGTCCTTATGCCCATGCGCCGGGCTAGTCGACGACATAGACGCGCTCGCGCGTCTCCCCTAGAAGTTCAGGCACCTGAGGGGGGCCGATGTTTAACAAAATCCTGATCGCCAATCGCGGCGAGATCGCGTGCAGAGTCATCAAGACCGCGCGGCGCATGGGAATAAAGACAGTCGCGGTCTATTCGGACGCCGATAAAGACGCGCTGCACGTCGAAATGGCCGACGAGGCGGTCGCCATCGGGCCGCCGGCCGCCGCCGAGTCCTACCTTGTAATCGAGAAGATCGTCGCCGCCTGCAAGCAGACGGGCGCGGAGGCCGTGCATCCCGGCTACGGCTTCCTCTCCGAGCGTGCGGCTTTCGCCGATGCGCTGGCGGAGGCAGGCATCGTCTTTATCGGCCCCAATCCGCGTGCGATCCGCGCCATGGGCGACAAGATCGAATCCAAGAAATTCGCCAACGCGGCCAATGTGACGACCGTCCCGGGTTATCTCGGCGAGATCGAGTCCCCCGAGCATGCGGCCCGCATCGCCGACGAGATCGGCTATCCCGTGATGATCAAGGCGTCGGCGGGCGGCGGCGGCAAGGGCATGCGAATCGCTCATTCGCGCCAAGAAGTCGCCGAAGGCTTCGCCCGCGCCAAGTCGGAAGCGAAGTCATCGTTTGGCGACGACCGCGTGTTCGTCGAGAAGTTCATCGTCAATCCGCGCCACATCGAAATCCAGGTGCTCGGCGACAAGCATGGCAACGTGATTTACCTGGGCGAGCGTGAATGCTCGATCCAGCGCCGCAATCAAAAGGTGATCGAGGAGGCGCCGTCGCCCCTGCTGGACGAGGCGACGCGCCGCCAAATGGGCGAGCAGGCGGTCGCGCTAGCCCGTGCCGTGGATTATGATTCGGCCGGCACGGTGGAGTTCGTCGCTGGGCAGGATCGCAGCTTCTTCTTTCTTGAGATGAACACCCGGCTGCAGGTCGAACATCCCGTCACCGAACTCGTCACCGGCATCGATCTTGTCGAACAGATGATCCGGGTCGCCGCCGGCGAACCGCTTTCCATCCAGCAAGCGGACGTCAAGCTTACCGGCTGGGCGGTAGAATCTCGCGTCTACGCCGAGGACCCCACGCGCGGGTTCCTGCCTTCGATCGGGCGTTTGGTGAAGTACCGCCCGCCCGCGGAGGGCGTCCACGAGGGCGTCACCGTGCGCAACGACACGGGGGTATACGAGGGCGGCGAGATCTCGATCTATTACGATCCGATGATCGCTAAGCTGGTCACCCATGCGAGCGACCGGCTCAGCGCGATCGAGGCGCAGGCCAACGCGCTGGACGCGTTCGTGATCGACGGCATCCGTCACAACATCCCGTTCCTCAGCGCCCTGATGCAGCATGAGCGCTGGAAGGCGGGGCGGCTCTCGACCGGCTTTATCGCCGAGGAATTCCCTGAAGGCTTTGCGCCCAAGCCGCCGGTCGGCGAGGCGCTAGACGCTATTATCGCGATCGCCGCGCATGTCGATCACACCATGAATATACGCAAGCGCGGGATCTCCAACCAGATGCGGCCGCCGCATCTGCTCGCCTTCGAGTTGAAGCGCGTGGTGACGCTGGACAAGCAGCCAATGCTGGTCGACATCGATCCTCGCGCGGATGGGCTCGAAGTCGTGTTCGCGGATTCGCGCCGTCTGCGCGTTACGTCGCCGTGGGCGCCCGGGCAGTTAGTCTGGCGCGGCGAAATCGACGAGCGAGCTGTGGCGGCGCAGGTGCGCCCGATCCTCAACGGCTTCCAGATTTCGCATGCCGGCGCGCAGGTCGCCGCCCGCGTCTATACGGCGCGTGAGGCTCAACTCGCCGAATTGATGATCGAGCGCAAGGGCGCCGATAACGCCAAGGTGCTGCTCTGCCCGATGCCGGGCCTCGTCAAGTCGATCGCGGTCACGGAGGGCCAGGAGGTCAAGGTGGGTGAGGCGCTCTGCATGGTCGAGGCGATGAAGATGGAGAACGTGCTGCTCGCCGAGCGCGATGTGACGGTGAAAAAGGTGGTCGCCAAACCGGGAGATTCGCTGGCGGTGGATGCCGTGATCATGGAATTTGCGTGATGGCTGGGGCCTCGCGAGAATGCAGGCGACAATCTTTCCGAGTTCATCAATCCATTTTTATCGCCTTCAGGCCACTCGCAAAATTCGCGAGATCAACGCCGAGCAGGCGCGTGCCTCGTTCTGCGACAAGCGCGCCCCGGTCCGGCGTCTGGGAGGCGCTTACGTGTTGAAAGACGATGCTGGCCAGGAATAGCAAAAAAGGCGCTTTCCATATTCCTCCATGGCCGTCGATCACCGCGCTTGAAGCCGCGACAACCCAGAACGGATCGACTCGGGCGGCGTCGATCTCACTCAGGGAAAAGGGGTTCCCCGCTGCGGGCCCCTCGAGTTTATGCGTTCTGAAGCCTCCGACAAAGCCGAGCGTGTGTGACGCAATCTTTCTCGAGATCGCCAATTGTTGCTTCGTCAAGCCTGTGGATCAAGTTGCCCATCGGGAACCACGTGCCGATGGGCTGGTCGTTCTCCGCTTGTGCGCAGATGAACATGGGAAGCTGCGCGTTCCTGCGCTGCTTGAATGCATCACTGTCCACGATGTCCTGGATCGGTAGATACCGGGCGCCCTCGATCGCGGGATTCACCAACAGCACCAGATCGGCGAAGCTCGACCCCGATTGACCGACCGGAGCCGAGGCCGCTTCGATGAGCGATTGAGCGAGGGCGGAGTACACGATCATTCCGCCAAAGCTGTGACCCGCGATCACGAGCAAGGGCGCGCCCGAATTGTCTAGGCACTGGTTGCGGTAGACGCGAAGATATCCGAACAACTCTCGCACCGAACCGGTGGCGACACGCTGGCCGGCCGCTTGACGGCCCCAGAACGTTGCGTTTGCGATCGCGTCTCCCAGGCCGAATTC
>JAYTRP010000526.1:0-3622 GCA_043746145.1 Hyphomicrobiales bacterium
CGCAGTGATCAGAACGGATAGCGCCCTTTACCTGTGCTGATCGTCACCCACCGCAGTTCCGTGAACTCGTGAATGGCTGCCGCGCCCCCAAAGCGCCCATAGCCCGACGCCTTGACGCCGCCAAACGGCATTTGCGCCTCGTCGTGAACTGTAGGGCCGTTGATGTGGCAGATGCCGGACTCGATGCGGCGCGCGACGTCGAGCGCGCGGCCGACGTCTCGCCCGAACACGCCGGCGGCGAGGCCGTATTCGGTGTCGTTGGCGACGCGCACCGCCTCGTCGGCGCCGTCGACCCGCAGGATCGTGGCGACTGGGCCAAACGTCTCCTCGGCGTATATGCGCATGGCGGGCGTGACGTGGTCGAGAACGGTGGCGTCCATCAGCACGCCCTTCGCAGGCCCGCCCGCCAGAAGATGCGCGCCCTTTGCGATGGCGTCGCGCACCAACGCGTTGACGCGCTCGACCGCCTCCTGGCTTACCAACGCGCCTAATGGCGTCTGCGCCTTGCGCGGATCGCCCGCGATCAGCGTAGCGGCCTTGGCGGCGAGACGGCTCGCGAAATCGTCTGCGATGCGCTCGTCGACCACGATCCGCTCCGTCGACATGCAAATTTGACCCTGGTTCATGAAAGCCCCGAAGGCCGCGGCCGCAACCGCCTCGTCGAGATCGGCGTCGTCGAGCACCAGCAGCGGCGCCTTGCCGCCCAACTCCAGCAGCGCGGGCTTGAGGTAGCGCGCCGCGACCTCCGCGATGTGGCGTCCTACTCGGGTCGATCCGGTGAAACTGATCCTGCGAATTGTGGGATGCGCGATCAAGGCCTCGACAACGGCCACGGCGTCCGTCGGCGCATTGCTGACAACATTGACGACCCCATCGCCGCAGCCGGCGGCGCGGACCGCCTCGCCGATCAGCCGGTGGGTGCGCGGGCAAAGCTCGGAGCCTTTAAACACGACAGTGTTTCCGCAGGCCAGCGGCATAGCGACGGCCCGCAGGCCCAGAATGACGGGCGCGTTCCACGCCGCCATGCCAAGAACCACCCCCACGGGCGTGCGCAGCGCCATGGCGGTCATGCCGGGCTTGTCGGAGGAGATGATTTCGCCTGCGACCGCGGTGGTCATCGCCGCCGCCTCGCGCAACATCGCCGCCCCTAGCGAGACGTTGAAGCGGCCCCAGCCTTCGGTGGCGCCGGTCTCTTGGGCCATCGCCACGCAGAACCCGCTTGAGCGGCGCTCCACCTCGTCTGCAACGGCGAGTAGCCGAGCGCGGCGCTCGGCTGGGCCTAGCCGCGACCAAGCTGGAAAGGCCGCAGCGGCGGAATTGGCCGCGGCGCGAGCGTCCTCCATCGTGGCCGCGGCCGCTCGCGTGGCCGGCTCGCCGCTAACGGGATTGAGCCGATCGAACGTGGCGCCGTCAGAGGCCGACACGTCGCGCCCGTGCAAAAGGAGATCAGCGGCGAACATGTCGATCTCCTCCTGTTTTGGGGTTCGCGGGCGATGGAACCCGCTCCCGACTTGTCCTCGGAGCGACATTGCTCACTGAAGCGGCGGCCCCTCAATGGACAATGCTTCAATTGTCTTGCACTATTCTCGACATCTCCACTCGAGGCCGCCACATGAAGCCCGCGCCCGCCAGCGTCTCCTCGGCGTTCGCCTTCCTCGCCACCGCCATCGAACCCGCGTTCACCGACCGCACATGGTCTATGCAGAAGCTCGGCGGCGCCCCGTGCTTCCGTGTTTTTTTCGTTCGACGCGGCCAGGGCGTGCTTCACACGCAAGAGGGCGGCCGGCTGGACGTATTCGCCCCTGTTCTCGTCTGGCTACCGTTCTCGTCGCGGGCCGAATTCCGACTTTTCGCCGGCGGCGAGGGCGCTGGCTTTCTCGTCGGCGCCGACCTCGTGGCGCGACTGATTGCGGAAAGCCCGATCGGCTCACAATGGCGCCGGCTCGTCGAGCGCCCGCTGATAGTGACGCAGACAAACCTTGGCGCGAGGCTAGCCGAAATCGAAACTGCGTTCGCTGGCCTCGTTCGCGAGACGCGCGCGCCGGAACCGGGCGCGCCCGCGATCATCGCCCTCTACATCGGCCTGCTGCTTACCCATCTGTGGCGCGCGTGCGGGCCCGCGCGAGACCTGGATGCGTCCGACGTTGGCGCGCCAACGGCGCAGCGCTTCCGCCAGCTGGTGGAGTTGCACTTTCGCGACCATCTTCGCATCGACGATTTCGCTCGGCGAATGGGCGTTACGCGCGCTCACTTGCACCACGCTTGCTTGCGCGCGCTTGGACGTGCGCCCCAGCAATTCGTCCACGACCGTTTGCTCGCCGAAGCGCGGCTGCGCCTGCGTGAAACCCCGCAGGCGATCGAGCAGATCGCCTATAGTCTTGGCTTCCGCGATCCCGCATACTTTAACCGCTTTTTTCGGCGCGTAGATGGGCTTTCGCCCGGGGCGTACAGAAAGACTTCACGGGTCTTGTTTCCCCGGGAGCCGACCTCCTTTTCGTCGTGGCCCTGACGAACTCGCGTCCCAGAACTCGAATATCGAGAACACTTGAGTCCGCCACCGCAAAAAGCTGTGCGTCGGGAGCGGCGAATGTCGGGCGCGAAAAGTGACGACCATCCTGCTATTTGCCGTCGCATTGAAGCAAAAGTCGAGCATTAACAACCTTATATTAGGTTTCATATTGACGACCTTCCGCTCAAGAGCCAACTCGTACACGTCACGAGAAAAGCAAGCCCCTAATTCCCCCCGACGCTGCGGATTAGTCTGACCGAGCTGGCAGCAACTCGGTGCGCCACGATCACGACATAAAATGACGTCCACACAACCCCAACCGCGCGGTGTCCGCTCGCGAACTGATCGATTAAAGTGAAGGTTCGATCCAAGTACTTTATTGCGCGCGCCAGTTCGCGATGAACTTCTCCAACGCGACGTTGGCCTCTTCTTCGGCCTCTTCGCGGGTTTCATAGGCGTGCGGCGACCTCATATGAATTTGATCCCCTTCGTGTATCTCCCACCGAAAGTGCGCCGCGTTTAGAGGGTCCGCTTCGACAATGACGGTAAACTTTGCGCCGTCGTTCGCCGAGAAATGAGGTTCTACGGTCCTCAGCGATTTATGCCCCGATCGGGCCTCATACGACAGGGGGTCTTTCGTGGCGAGAGGCCCATACGGGGCTTTCAGGGTCTTTGTAAGGATTTGATGCACCGCATTCCAACGAAGCTGGCCACCTGTTCCGATCTGAAGCCGGCCGCGTTCCTATTGATGTCGGCTATACGGCATTCGCTTCCGCGGATCGCAGCGGTTATGGTTTGGTACGGCGGACCCTAGGCGCGACAAGTCCGTGGACAGCGAGTTGCGCTGCGGGGCCAGGGAGCGCGCGCTACCCCAGCGTTGCCTAACTCAACCCGTCGTCGTTGACCATTCTCCACGCCAGCGCGGCGAACGGCCGTAGTTCCAAAGCCTCGTCGGTGATGTCCTCCGCGAGCAGCACGGCCATCCCTTGGCCCAGCAGGTAAACCACACTGCGACTGCGTTCAGGTTTTCAGCGGTATGCGAGAGTGCAGCGCTACAACCGCGAAACGAGGGGCGCGAGCATCTTCACTTTCAATTCGCTCGCTTTCGGATCC
>JAYTRP010000527.1:0-3605 GCA_043746145.1 Hyphomicrobiales bacterium
GACCCGCTGATGCCGAAAAACTGAGGCATGCCTTGCCGGGCGACCTGGGTCTGGTCGGGGCGGAGAAGTTTTACGTCCTGAACGACTTCCTGATTCATCGGCCTGCTCCATTTCCGTCAAACCTGAACCCTACGCCACCGCCGGCCAGTGACCGTTGATTGCGACGTCTCAGAGTTCGCCGTATATCTTGAAGCCTAAACAATACATCGTCGCTCGACAATCGATTTTAGACCAACGACGCCGTCCGAGGTAATGCAGCATGAAAGCCATCATCGTCGGCGCGGGCATCGGCGGACTCGCGACCGCGCTGCTTTTACGCCAGCGAGATTGGGACTGCGAGGTTTACGAGCAAGCGGAAGAGATGCGCGAACTCGGCGTCGGGATCACCCTGATGCCCCATGCGGTTGGTCAACTCGAAAGCCTCGGGCTGCTGCCGGCACTGGATGCGGTAGCCGTGCGCAGCGAGCGTCTCTACTTCGTAACGCGTCGTGGGCAGGAGGTCTGGACCGAGGCGCGTGGCCTGCTCGCGGGGCATCCGGTTCCACAGTTTTTCATCCATCGCGGCTTCCTTCAGGGCGTGCTTCATAGAGCGGCCGTCGACGCGCTTGAGCGGGGCGCGCTCAACCTGGGCTGCAGGCTTTCTCATTTTCAGCAGACGGCCAAAGACGTCGAGGCTGTTTTCGTCGATCGGCAAGATAAAATCGTTCGTGTCGCCCATGGCGATGTTTTGATTGGCGCCGACGGAATCCATTCCGTAATTCGCCAGACAATCGCTCCTATTGAGCAGGGGCCAATCTGGAGCGGCCTGATGTTGTGGCGCGGCGCAACGCCCTGGCCCAAATTTCTAGGCGGCGCGGCTAAGCTTATTGCGGGCGGAGTCGATGCCAAATTCGTCGCTTATCCCATCGCGCCCGGGCCAAACGAAGCTGAACCGCTGACCAACTGGGCGGCGATCGCACGGGTGGCGAGCTTTGGCAGCGCGCCGCTCCGGCGCGAAGATTGGTCCCGCGTTGGGCGCCGTGAAGAACTTGCGCCCCTGCTCGAGAAGTTCGACGTGAAGGCGCTCGACATTAAGCAACTCGTCGCGCACACGGACGTGTTCTGGGAATATCCGATGTGCGACCGCGACCCGATCCCGCATTGGTCGCAAGGGCGCGTGACGCTGCTCGGCGACGCCGCACATCCCATGTATCCCATGGGCGCGAACGGCGCCTCGCAGGCGATCCTCGACGCCCGCAGCCTTGCGGATGCTCTGGTCTCGCACGAGAACCCCGTGGACGCGCTGCGGGCCTATGAAAGCGAACGGCTCCCCGTCACGTCGGATATCGTGAGAATGAACCGGGTCGGCGGCCCCGAGAGCGTGATTGACGCGGTGGAAACGCTCGCGCCCGACGGCTTCGAGAATGTCGACGAGGTTCTCAGCTTTGCCGAGCGAGAGCAGATCGTTCGAAACTACGCGCGCAAGACATTGCTCGTGCGGCCGGCGGATCAACCATGATGGGCGGCGAGTAAAGACGCGAGGCGCTTGTCGCAACCGACATGCAACGGCGCCCCCGCCACGCTTTTGTGTAACAGCGGGCGTAGCTTTCTTGTGCGCTCGGCCGTTAATTTGCTAAGCTCGGTCTAACGATCCAAGGCTAGTGTCGCGCGCTGGCAAGCCGATGGCGAAGAAAAGGCGGCGATGACTGCTTTCAAGTCGAGAAAAGGTCAAGGGAGGACATTATGGCGTTAGTGAACGGATACCATCACGTAACTTCGAGCGTCGACGGCGCTCAGGAGGATTACGATTTTCACGTCAAAACGCTCGGGCTGAAGTCGGTCAAAAAGACGGTGCTGTTCGACGGCGTCAATCCCGTCTACCATCTTTACTACGCCAATGAGACGGGTGATCCGTCGACGGTGCTCACGACCTTCCCCTTTCGCAAGCTCGGCATCTATGGCCGGCGCGGCACCAATCAGTCAAAGATCATTCAGCTTGCCATTCCAAAGGGCAGCGCCGACTTCTGGCTCAATCGCCTGGGAGAGCGCGGAATTTCCGCGCAAAAGATTGAGCGGTTCGGCGCGGTGCGCGTCGCGCTAGAGCATCCCTGCGGCATTTCGCATGAACTCGTCGAAGCGGATAAGGACGACCGGCGTTCGATCGTCTCCGACGGGATTTCCGCCGAGCATGGGATCAAGGGCATTTACGGCGTCGGCATTGCGGTCTGGGACAAGTCCGCCATGGACGACTTCCTGACGATCGGCCTTTCGTTGGTAAGTCGCGGCGGCGATGGCGACGCGCTGAAGTTCGAGGTCCCGAGCACAGGTCCAGGCGGCGTGGTCGAGGTTTTGCACGAACCGAACATGCGCCAGGGCACCTGGACGTTGTCGGGCGGCACGATCCATCATCTCGCCCTGAACACGGTCAACGAGGAGAACCAACTGCAACTCAAGGCGCATCTCGAGGGGCTCGGCTTCACGGATGTCTCCGATCAGAAGGACCGCAATTACTTCAAGTCCTGCTACGTCCGATCGCCGGGTGGCGCGTTGTTCGAGATCGCGTTCTCCTATGGACTGGGTTGGTCGAAGGACGAACCGCTCGACGCGCTCGGCTCCACACTACAGTTCCCGCCCTGGCTCGAACATCGCAAGGACGAGCTGAGCGCGGGATTGGAGCCGTTCACGTGGTGAGGGCGAGACGCTCCACATACTGGGGTTTCTGCAGCTGGTGATTTAGGTCAGCATCCCGGCCTGGCGCTGCGGATAAGCGATGCTACAGCGCATGATTGAAGGCGCGGAGTTCGATCCGCGCTAAATCTTCCTGCGTTGCGGCCAAGCCCGGACCCCATCTAATGCGCGCGCATCTGCATGCGCAACGTCTGCGTCGCTGCCTGATCCACGCTTTGTCCCGCAATCACCACACCGTAGTGCTGCCGCGCCATATCCGCCGAAAACAGGCCGTCGAGAACATTGTCCAGCACCGCCTCGGGCAGGCGCAACAACGGATCGCCATAGCCGCCGCCGCTCGGGCCGTAGGAAACGAGCCGGTCGCCCGCTTTGGTCTTCCGGTAGGGCACTTTGGAAGGCAACTCGGTCCGCTCGCCAGCCTCGGTCTGTTGGACTAACTGGCTCGGGGAACCATCTGCGCCGCCGTCAAATCCCCACGGGCTATATTTGTGCCCGTCGCCCTCGACCGAAAATCCGCCATCAGTGAGATATGTGAATTCCCGCACCGAGCCGATGCCGCCCCTCCATTGACCCGGCGCAACCAGATTCTCCCGCAGTTCGTAGCGCTGAACGCGAAGTGGCAAATGCGACTCGATATCCTCGATCGGATTGTTGCGTGTGTTGGCGTAGAGCGTATCCACCGTGTCCATGCCATCCATGCCGTGGCGGCCGCCGTAGCTGCCCTCCAGGATCTCCATGTGCACCCATTGTTGTTCGTCGACCATGCCGCTGAAGGCGATCACGGTCAGGTTGCCGATGCCCGCGCTGATCTGGTTGGGAGCCGCGGGCGCCAACGCTTTCATGACCGCGTCCGCTAGCGCATTGCCGGGACAAAAGCGCGCAATGACCGGCGCAGGGAAAATCGGATTGGCGAGGCAACCTTTTGGCGCCCGGATCGT
>JAYTRP010000528.1:0-3603 GCA_043746145.1 Hyphomicrobiales bacterium
CCATGACAGTAAGCGCATGGATATTCTCGAGCCGCGCTACTCGCTCGGCCGCAACGCCGCCGATGGCGACGATCAGCGTCCAGACGAGAAGCGACGCGCGCGAAGCCAAGCTACCTCACGCCAATCTGCGAGGGGCATTCGGCTACGAGGTCGCGGCCGCGTTGCTTCAGGCTCGCTAAAATCGAAGGATAGATCGCGTCCATAACAATGTCATACCCCACCATAGTAAAATGAATCCCATCGGAGGCGCGAACCTGGACCATGCTGTTCTTCGTATTGGGCAGGAACGGCTTGTAAACATCCGGCGCGGGCTGCGAGGTCCATGGCTGGGCATAGGTCACCAGCGGCGACCCCACGGCTTGAACAGCGGCCTCGAAAATCTTGTTCTTCGCCATGGCGTCGGCGTTCGCATCGGCCTCTAAGATCACGGGGAGTCCGACGATCACCATCGAGCCGCCCTTGGCGATAGCGGCATGGACAATATCTTGCACAATCGCCCCGTAGCGGATGTCGAATGCCGGAGTCTGGTATTCGACGTGACGTTTGTCTTTTTCGACGATTCCCTGGCGATCGTTGATGCCGAACGACCCCACGAACAAGTCGGGGCTGTCCTCGCCAACGATCTTGGCCACTTCATCCACCCAATTGTACTGATCAAGCCTGGTGAGCCCCGTTCCGTTCTTCGCCCTACGGATTAGCTTTACTTTGTCGAGCAAACATTTGTCTTTTCCGAGGCGCCGGAACAGTGAACCCCAGAGCCCGTCCGCCATGGAATCACCAACAAAGGCGATATGGATCGGGGCGGCTGGATCGGTTGCAGCGGCCGCGGAAGCCGCGCAGGCGAGCCCCAAAATCGACCCGGACGCCAGCGATATAGCGGCTGCGCGAGCGGCGAGACGAAGCGAGAACCGGCCGTTTCGAAACTTCATGACCTCATCGACCTTAAGCTGGCGCGAAGCGCGTTCAGTTCGGCGCATCCGGGGTCGGTACGGTCGCCTCGGTCGCGTGGTGCTTCTTCCTATGCTTCCTGTGCGGCTTTTTATGCCGATCGAGCATCGCAGTGCGAGTAACGCTCGCAGTGGCGACGGCTGTTGTAAATCCGGCAGCTGCGGCGGCTTTCTGCCATATGCGGGTATACCCCGCCATGTCAAAATGCACCCCCTCCGCCGCATGCACGGCGGGATCGCAGAATTCCGGCCCTTGCGTGCTCACGTAGACGGCCGAGGTTCCGGAGAGGTCGGAGGCGATAATTCCGTCGAGTTTCTTAGCGTATTGCTCCCAAGGCTTCAGCACGCAGGGCGGTCCGATCCAGACAAGCTTGACGCCCAACTTGTCCGCTTCGCCGACGATCGCAGCGACTTTGTCCTTCACATCGAGAGCGCCGCCCACAGCGTCGTTTGTGCCTAGGCTCATGAACACCGTCTCGCCCTTTTGGGCTTGTCGAAGCTGCTCTATGATAGCGCCACTGTAGATCGCAACGCTGTTTTTAGCGGTCGACGGGATCTTGGCGGCCCACGATACGCCTACACCAATGGAGTCGCCGATCACGCGCCCCTCCTCCGCCCGCGCGATGGCCGGCGCGAGGATCAGAATAAGCGGCAACAAAAAGCGTCGAAAGGACATGTTGATCTCGTGTAAATAAAACCGACACTGCTTCTTACAAAAGCATGTCATGGTTAACGTGGCATAAAGGTGACTACCCTTATCCGAACCTTGCAGCTATCCCCTGCGCTGTATCCGCCACTGCCCGTAACGCCAAGGGGTCGCCCAATGCGCCTCGCGCGGCGCCTCGCGAGGCGGTGGATCGTAGCCGGACCCGCCCCAGGGGTGACAACGGCAGACACGCGCCGCCCCCATCCAGCCTCCCGCCCACAGGCCGTGGCTCTGTATCGCTTCGTCCATAAAGTGGGAACAGGTCGGGAGATAGCGGCACTGGCGGCCCAGCAAGCCGGAAAGGCTTAGCTGGTACGCGCGCAGCAGCACATGGGCGGCTCCGCGGCCGAGCCTCAAGTTAACTCTGCCGGCGCCTTCGCCGCGATCTGCTCCAACGCGTCGACGACGGCGTCAAAGGTAAGCAGGGTCGAGGCATGCCTCGCCTTGAAGTCACGAATGGGTTCGAGCACCGCAAAATCCGCGAATTTGCCAGAGGGCGGCGGCCCTTTGGTTTTCAACATCGCAATCATCGTCTTACGAAGGGAGGCGAGTTCCTCGGGTGTGGCGCCGATCACGTGCCGAGCCATCAGCGAAGATGAGGCCTGCCCCAGCGCACAGGCGCGCACATCATGCGCGAAATCCACGACATGGCCATCCCTGAGGCTGAGGTCGATCGTCACCGTTGAGCCGCACAGCTTCGAATGCGCCTTGGCGCTTGCGTCGGGAGCGGCCAGGCGGCCAAGCCTCGGGATGTCAGCGGCAAGTTCGAGCACCCGCCGGTTATAAACGTCATCCAGCATTTTCTCGTCCGGTCTGGCGACTGGCGCAGTCGCTGCTGAAACCTATATAGGAGCTCGCGCAGCCGCTGTAGAGGGCCGCTTAATTTGCGCCCCGGGGCCAATTTGCGAGGGGCGGGAGTTCGTCATGGATGATATTGTCAAGCTGACGACGCGATCCTCAGCCGTGGACAGACCTACTCGTGATGAGGCCGAAGCGGCCGTCCGCGTATTACTCGCCTGGGCCGGTGACGATCCTGACCGCGAAGGTCTTATCGAGACCCCGCGCCGCGTGGTGGAAGCTTACGAGGAGTATTTCGCGGGGTACCAGGGTGATCCGGACGAGGCGCTAGGGCGCGTTTTTAAAGATGTCGAAGGCTATTCCGACATCGTGCTCGTGCGTGACATTACCTTTGTTTCCCACTGCGAGCATCACATCGCGCCGTTTATTGGCAAGGCGCACGTGGCCTATTATCCCCGCGCCGGGGCGGTTGGCCTTTCCAAGCTTGCGCGGGTGGTCGAAATGTTTGCGCGCCGACTGCAAACGCAGGAGGCGATGAACGCGGAGATTATCCAGGCGATCGAGAAGGGCCTGCATCCCCGCGGCGTCGCCGTCATGATCGAGGCGGAACATTCCTGTATGTCGATGCGTGGCGTAAAGAAATCTGGCGCTTCGACCGTGACGACGCAGTTTACTGGCCTTTTCCGCGATAATTTTGAGGAGCAAAAGCGGTTCTTTGAACTGCTGCGCGTGGCTCGATGACAAGCTTGTCGGAAACGGAGGAAGGTCTCGACTTTGCACCGCGCTTTGCCGCCGATGGGCTGATCACCTGCGTGACGGTGGACGCCGGCGACGGGGTCGTCCTCATGGTCGCCCACATGAACGCGGAAGCGTTGCAGAAAACGTTGGATACGGGCGTGGTTCACTATTGGTCCCGTTCGCGCGGATCACTCTGGCGCAAGGGCGACACTTCGGGTCAAGTTCAGACATTGGTGGAATTACGCGTCGACTGCGATCAGGACGCGGTGCTTGCGCGGGTGCGAGTTGGCGGCGATGGAGGCGCCTGCCACACGGGGCGCCGTAGTTGCTTCTACCGCAGCGTCGACAACGCCGACGGTCCGACGAATCTTAAGCATTTGACACAATTTTGATTAGTTATCCCTCACAATAATG